>JALXAF010000056.1 GCA_026992375.1 Anaerolineae bacterium | reverse complement strand
GATGCGATGAGATGCCCCCAACACATTACATTACCGACCATTCCTCTTTTTCGCTAGGAAATGCTACAATTCAATTCCAGCACCCAACTCCCATCCCACTCGTATCTCCCACCATGAAACTACGAATACTCAACACTAGCGAAGTCAGGCGAGCCTTGCCCATGCCCGAAGCCATTGACGCCATGCGCGAGGCTTTCAGTGAACTGGCCCGAGGCCAGGCGCAATCTCCCCAACGACTGGTCATCGCTACCCAAGCCGGAACCAGCCTGTTCATGCCCGCGTATCTGCCGACCAGCGAGGCCCTGGCTCAGAAGATCGTCTCGGTTTACCCCGAAAATCCCGCCCGCGGCCTGCCTGCCATCACCGGCCTGGTCATCGCGCTGGATCCCAACACCGGTGAACCTCGGGCGCTGTTGGAGGGCGGTGCGCTGACCGCCATCCGCACCGGCGCGGCCAGTGGCCTGGCCACCGATCTGCTGGCCCGGCCAGAGAGCCGCATCTTCGCGCTCATCGGAGCGGGCGGCCAGGCGTATGATCAGGCGCAGGCGGTGCTGGCTGTGCGGGCAATCGATGAAGTGCGTATCGTCAGCCGCAGTGGAGCCAGCGCCGAGGCCCTGGCACAACGCCTGCAGCGCGAGGGGGTGAACGCGCGGGCGGCCAGCGCTCGCGAGGCCGTGCAAGGCGCTGACATCATCACCGCGGTCACCGACAGCGCCACGCCAGTGTTTCTGGATGCGGATGTGGCTCCCGGAGCGCACATCAACCTGGTGGGAGCTTACACCCGCGACATGCAGGAGGCTCCCGCGGCCACCATCCTCCGGGCCCGCGTGTTTGTGGATGACGTTATGGCCGCTGCGCACGAGGCGGGCGACATCATCAAGCCCATCCGTGCGGGCCTGTATTCCACCAACGAGCTGGCGGGGACGCTGGGACAGTTGGCGCTGGGACAGATTCCCGGCCGGACGTCCGCGGAGGAGATCACCATTTTCAAGAGCGTAGGGCTGGCGGTGCAAGATGCGGCTGCAGCGGCGCGGGCCTTGCAGCGGGCGCAAGAAGCGGGCCTGGGACGAGAGATCGAGCTGTAGCCGATTTAGCAGACTTCGGAGGTCTGGCGAGACCTCCGAAGTCTTTGGCCCGCACAATGCAGACAAGCGCCAACCGAGGCGTCCGCCGCAGACACGAGCCACAATCCGTTGTGTTCTTTCAACATTCCGCTCGTTCATGTTATCATCAAAGGCGAAAAACTGGTTCAAACGGATTTCAGGGGCGCGATGGCTCGCCACGAAAGACTTCGGAGGTCTGGCGAGACCTCCGAAGTCTTTCGGCCCGCGCAACGCAGATGACGACCCTCAGCAACGGCATTTGCAGGACGCGTCTGAAATTCAGAAGGACTATAAAACCTTACATGGAGGCAGACAATGAACGAAGTTTATCCCATGCTATCGGTCGAAGAAGCGCGCCGTCGCATTCTCGAACAATTTCATCCCCTCGAACCTGAACGAATCCCCATCCTGGAAGCGCTGGACAGGGTGCTGGCGGAGAACGTGGTGGCGGAGATGGACATCCCTCCCCTCCCCAACACGGCCATGGACGGTTATGCGGTGCGCGTCGCCGACGTGGCGGAGGCCTCGCCCGAAAAGCCCGCCCGGCTGAAAGTGGCGGCGGATCTGGCAGCGGGCTATGTCCTGGAAGAGCCCATCCAGCCCGGCGCAGCAGTGCGCATTATGACAGGCGCCCCCATCCCTCCTGGCGCCGAAGCGGTCGTCCCCTTCGAGAACGCGCAGGCGGATGGGGACGAGGTGCTGGTCTTCAAGCCCTACGCCATGTGGAAGAACATCCGTCATGCGGGCGAGGACGTGAAAGCGGGGCAAGTGGCGCTATCAAAAGGCAAAACGCTGCGCCCGCAGGAGATTGGCATGTTGGCGACGCTGGGGCGTCCCACCGTGTTGGTGCATCGCCGCCCACGCATTGCCGTGCTTTCCACCGGCGATGAGGTTATCGATATCACCGATCCCTGGCAGCCGGGCAAAATCCGGGACGCCAATGGCTATACCGTATCGGCGCTCATCCGTAAATATGGCGGCATTCCCATCCGCATGGGCATCGCCCCCGACACTATCGAGGCCCTGACCGACAAAATCCGCGAGGCCCTGGATGCAGACGCGGACTTCATTCTCACATCGGGTGGCGTCTCGATGGGTGATTTCGATGTGGTCAAAAAGGTTCTGGCCAAAGAGGGCGAAATGCACTTCTGGCGGGCGCGGATGAAGCCAGGCAAGCCCATGGCCTTCGGCGAAATCCAGGGCGTCCCCCTGCTGGGATTGCCAGGCAATCCAGTCTCTTCCACCATCTCATTTGAGCTTTTCGCCCGCCCCGCCATCCTCACCATGCTGGGCAAGAAGAAACTCGAAAAGCCCCTCATCGACGCCATTCTGGTGGATGCGGTGAAACGCAAGGACAACCGGCGCCATTATCTGCGCGTGTGGCTGGAGGAAAAGGATGGACAGACCTACGCACATCTCACGGGCGATCAGGGCTC
>JALXAF010000055.1 GCA_026992375.1 Anaerolineae bacterium | reverse complement strand
GTCGGGCTCGAAACCTGATGCAGGCGTTTATGCCACCCTTAACGATTTTGGTATGAGGGTGATCATGCCATTGCAGATCGTCCTCGGACTCCTGGCTTCGATGTTCATTCTTTGGTGGCGCCAGCATCCTCGACATCGGGTATATTTGTGGGTGGTTTCCCTGATTGCCGCTATCCTGATCATTCCGGGCATATTGGTCACTGCCCGAGAGATGTATGCGATGGGCTTTGCCAAATACAAGTTACATTGGGTGATCCCCAATTCCCGGCTGCAAGCGCTGGCATACGTGCGAACTCAGACCCCAGAGGATTTTATCATTCAGCAATCGGTCAATACAATTCCCGAACAATATCTGCTTGCACAACGACATCCTGGTCTGTGGGGTCGCACGGCCCCCCTTATCAGCGCCGATCAACCTCGAGGATTCCAACTTGTAAAGATATTCAGAGAAGCTTTCCAGGCGCAAGATGCTGAACGATCAGCAAACTTGTTCGCCAACAATAACATCGATCTCATTATAGTGGGGCCGGGCGAACGGACGCCCAACATGCACCCCGAAAAATACCAGGATGAACGATTCTTTCATTTGATTTTCGACAACGGCGATGACCAGGTGTATCAGATCAAAGGAGAAAAGCCTCTTCCAACGAAAATGACGCTTTCTGCCCAAGCAAAGCAGGCGCGTGATGAAGGGCGTATAGACAAAGCCAGAGAACTGTATGCAGATGCCGTGGAGCAGGAATCAGATCCCAACATTCGGAAGCACCTCTTAATGCAGTGGGCCACCATGGAGCGTTTCAAAAACCCTGAAGCCGCCGTCTCTCTCTTTCAGCAGGTGATCGCAATAGACCCATCGTTTGTTGAGGCGCATGCCAATCTGGGCGCAACATTCCTCTCACTGGGCAGACTAGAGGAAGCCGTTTCGGAGCTCACGACTGTAACCAGGAAAGCTCCAAAGCATTATTGGGCGTGGCGTCTTCTGGGATCGGCTTACGAAAAACAAGGGAATTGGGACCAGGCCATAGACGCCTATCGTCATGCGACTGAAGTTGCCAAAGCGGGGAGCAAGGAGCAAAGCGCCGTCGCTGCAGGAATGCTGAGAAGCGCAGTACAATCGGGCCAATGCACGCTGGCCCGTTTCATCGTCCAGCAATACGCCGATCTATTGTCCGCCCAATCTGAAGACGTCTCCTCAGCATTGGCGGCGTGCCAATAAAACTCTCCGCTTTTCCTCGAGGCCCGATTATGACCATTCCCCGATTGCATTTCGCCCATCTGCCCACGCCCGTCGAGACTCTGCCTGCGCTCTCCGCCCGCCTGGGCGGCCCCACCCTGCTGGTCAAACGAGACGACCAAACGGGCCTGGCTTTTGGCGGCAACAAGACCCGCAAGCTGGAATTTCTCACAGCCGACGCCCGGGCCCAGGGAGCAGACCTGCTCATCACCGGCGGCGCGGCCCAGTCCAATCATTGCCGACAGACCGCGGCCGCAGCCGCCCGATTGGGGCTGGCCTGCACCCTGGTGCTGGCGGGCGAACCGCCCCGCAACCCCACCGCCAACCTGCTTCTCGATCAGCTCTTGGGCGCAAACATCGTCTGGACGACTAACGACGCCCGGGACGAGACCATGAAGCGGGTGGAGGAAGAAGCGCGACGCGCCGGACGCGCGCCCTATCTCATCCCCTACGGCGGCTCCAACGAGGTCGGGGCCCTGGGCTATGTCTTCGCCATGCAAGAGCTGATGCAGCAGGGCGCGCACCCCGACTGGATCGTGGTGGCGTCGTCATCGGGCGGCACCCAGGCGGGCCTGACTGTGGGCGCCAGGCTCTTTGGCTACGAGGGCCGCATCCTCGGCGTCAGCATCGACAAGCCCGAAGTGGAGCTCAGCCGCGACATCGTGGCCGCGCTGGCCGCCCGCACCGCGCGCAAGCTGGGCGAGGACCTGACGTTCAACGCCAGCGACATCCTGGTGGACGACGGCTATCTGGGCGGGGGCTATGGCGTCATGGGCCCGCCCGAGATCGAGGCCATTCGCCTCTTCGCCCGCACCGAGGGGCTGCTCCTGGACCCGGTGTACACGGGCCGGGCCGCCGCGGGCCTGCTGGACCTCATCCGCCAGGGGTTCTTCAAGAAGGGTGAGGCTGTGCTCTTCTGGCACACCGGGGGAACGCCCGCGCTGTTTGCAGACAAGTACGCGGGTGAGTTGATTTGAGGATAGAATGAGCGCTGGTTGCCCAAGGTTGGCAAAGCCAACGTCGGGCGTATCTGCAACGGGAGTGATGCGTAATGCGTAATGCGTGAGGTCGTCACGCATCACGAATCACGCATTACGGGCTTGGCCGCCCGCGCCGCCTTGGTCACGAGGTGATTTCACCATCATCTGCGGGGCGCTCGCCCATGAAGTCCCCTACGTCATTTCGAGGGAGCGCAGCAACCGAGAAATCCCCTTGCAGGGTAAACTGCTAAGGTAGTCTGTCTGTTTTCGCTGGTTTGGCTTCTGCTGCGGCAGGCCCCCCCTCGCTCCCCCCCGCAAGCGGGGGGGAGCGAGGGGG
>JALXAF010000054.1 GCA_026992375.1 Anaerolineae bacterium | reverse complement strand
CCTGCCCACGAATAGCAGCAACGGGCCGGGATAGCGCTGGCGGATGGCCTGCACGCGCGCCGGTTGGGGCGACGCGAAGCGTTTCACATCCACGCCCAAGGGAACCACCGTGCATTTTCGGGCCAACGGCCGCAGCCAGGGCGAACTTTGGATGTAGTTGGGGCTGGAAGCCAGAATGCGATCCGCCTGCCGCAGCACCCGCTTCAGAATGGGATTGTAAAACTTGAGAATCGCCGCCTGCCGCACCACGTCGCTCTGATAGCTGATCACGGTGGCCCGGCCGCGGCGCAGCAGCCATTGGCTGACTTCGCCCACCGGATAGGGAAATTGCAAATGCACGATGTCGGGGGTTTCCCGACGCAGCAACAGGGGCATGGATAGGCTCAGCGGCGTCGAAGCCACTGTAGCCAATCGCGCCGCCCGGATCACCCGTACGCCATTTTCTTCCCGCACCGTTGTTTTCAGCCCCGCCGGATTGGTCACCAGCACCGTCACGTCGTGTCCGCGGGCCGCCTGGGCCTCGGCCAGCCAGCGCAAATGATTCTCGATGCCCCCGAAAACGGGATGATAGTCCTTGTAAATATGAAGAATGCGCATAAAAGCCAACTTATGACATCGGGATCACCGTAAACCCGGCCTGGGCAAAATGTTGGTCAAAGGAAAACACCGTCGATATGCCCAACGCGTTCATCAGAACAAAACTGGAGCAATCCACCAGGCTCAATTGTCGCCGATTGTAAGCCATAAGCATTTGCACAGCCTGCCGATGCGTCTCCTCCGACACCCAGTAAACATCCATCGCCGGAAGCAATAGATCATAAAATTGACGTAATGCCTGCATCCCCAATCGTTTCTGCACCAACGCCGTCGTTTCCAGCACGATATAGTTGGAAACGACAATGTCAGCAGGGCCGGCCAGCCATTGCAACCATTGCGTCTTTGCTCGCTCGTGGTTCAAGTCCCGGGCGCTCAATAACGCGTACAAAGCCGATGTATCTCCGAAGATCACCATGCGCCAAAAGCCTCATTCAGATAATCATCATGCCTGATCGAAACATCATCGGCGCTATCACTGTACTTGCCGATGACCTCCAGCGAGCGCAGCATCAACTCGCGGCGGCTGGGCTGCTGGCGGCTTTCGCGCAGCAACTCGATAGCGGTGCGGATCACTTCGGACATGGAAATGTTCTCTTCCGCGGCCACCTCTTTCACAAAAGCCGCCTGGCTTTCTCGTAATTGAATTTGGGTGCGAACCATCATAGCCTCCCAAAATGATGTGGATAGTGATGTAGAAAATCTGTTGTATGATTACATTTTAGCGCGAACAGCGCCGGAATGCAAGTTAAACAGCCGCCAGCCGCTCATACGCCCGCAGCGTCAGGGCCGCGGTTTCCTTCCAGGAGAAAGCAGATGCCCGTTCCAGGCCCGAGCGTGTCAGGTTCATCCGCACCGACGCATCTGTTCCCAGGCGCAAAATCGCATCCGCCATCTCCGCCACGCTCAGGGGATCGAAAGTGAGGGCGGCCTGGCCAGCGACTTCGCTCAGGCCCGGCGCCCGGCTGCACGCCACCGGAACCCCGCTGGCCATCGCCTCCAGCGCCGGTAGCCCGAAGCCCTCGTACAGGCTGGGGAAAATGAACGCACTCGCGGCTGCGTACAGCAGCGGCAGATCCGCGCCCGGCACCGGGCCCAAAAACCGCACGCTCTCCACCACCCCCAACGCCGCCGCCAGCTCCTTCGCCTGAGGATAGCGTTCATCCCAGTGGCCAGCCAGAATCAAATTTGGGATTTCGGATTTGGGATTTCGGATTTGGGCCCAGGCCCGAATCAGCCGCGGCAAATTCTTGTGCGGCTTGTTAGAGCCCAGATAGAGCATGTAGCGCGAGGGCAGGTTTTTCCGCTGGCGAAACGCATCCAGTTCGGCGGGCGGGCGAGGATGGAAAACTGGATCGGGCGCCAGCGGCGTCACGGTGATGGTCTCTCGGGGCACGCGGTACAGCTCGACGAAATCATCCGCCGTGCTCTGCGAGATAGCCGCAAAAGCGTCCGCAGCCCGCAGCGCGGCCCGCTGAATCGCCTCGATCTTCCAGCGCGTGAGGCGGGGATAATAGCCCGGAAAGCGGCGGGGGATGACGTCGTACAGGGTGAGGAGACTGGGAACGCCGACGCGCAGCGGGCGCACGTTGTAGGCGAAATGCCCCACATCGGGCCGCAGCCGCCGAATGAGTCGCGGTAGCGCTGTCTGGCTTCGCCAGGAGAAAATAGAAATGTTGGTGGAAATCAGCTGGATGTTGAGGTGTTTCGTTAGCTGACCCAGGTCATAACGTGTGTTGACGGCGTCCTCATCTACCAGCGCCAGCAACTCGCCATCAAGCCGGGGAGCCAGGGCGTCGATCAAGTTGAAAACATAGCGCCCGATGCCAGGGAAGTGATCCTGGATGACGCGGGCGTCGATGAAAACGCGCATAAGAGAAGGTGGGGAGCTGGGGATGCAAGGAAATGACGTCAGAGAATATTCAAACGCTGATGTCCCGCAGCAGAATTGTAGAGACGCCC
>JALXAF010000053.1 GCA_026992375.1 Anaerolineae bacterium | reverse complement strand
GGGTGTGGGGGTGGGGCGGGGCTGCAAGCTGAAATCCACCAGAAGTTTGGGGCGTTGCTCGGGCCTGGCGTTGTACTCGCTGCTCCAGGCGTAGAGTTTCTGGCTGGAGTCGACGCCCGTGAGCAAGATGCCGTAGTTCTGCTCGGGATGCACGTTCCAGTAGCTCACCGCATCGCTCACATCCCACGAAAGCCAGTCGTTGCGGAAGCCGACGGGGATGGGGACGACGTCCAGCGGCGCGGGATCATAGTCCTCGCCCGGTTTCAGAGCGCCGCCCGCTCCCCAATGCGTGCTGGAGTCGGCCATCTTCCAGGTGACGGTTCCCTCATCCCAGGGTCGCAACAGACGATACGCACCGATCTTGAAGCCATCGCGGGCGTAAGTGAAGGGCGCGTACATCATCAGCGAGGCCCCGCCTGTTTTCGCCCTCTCGGGCAGCGTCGAAAGATCGAAACGGATCAACGTATTGCTGTAACTGCGTCCGGCCGTGTAAATGGTGTAGAGGGTGTCATCACTGCCGTGGTTGACATTGCCGTCTTCGCCCCAGATGGAGATGAAGGAATCGCTGGTTCCCTCGTATTCATTCAGGCCCTCTTGCAGCGTCAGCGTGTCGCCCAGCAGGCGGATGTCGCCCCAGGTGGCGGGCGCGGCGGTGAGACCGCGTCCTTCCAGCAGCAGGCTATGAGAAGCGCCCGGCCCGTCGTCATCATCCAGCGCCAGATTCACGCCCAGCGCGTCGTTCTGGGCCAGGCCCGAGCGCCCCAGCAGGCTGGCGGGGATGCTCAGTTCGAGCCGCCAGCCCGTAGCTGTGCGGCTGACGGCGTGGGCGATGGCCGCGTCCGCCTCGGGCGAACCAGCGCCGAAATCGCCATTGGCCGCGATGAAAATGAGAAGATCGTCGTCGCCGTCAAAAGCGTCATCATTCAGGCCATCAATGGCGATGCGCACGGCGTCGCCCGGCCCGACGATGTCATCCTGAATCTGGGCCATGAGATACAGCGCGTCGTCCGTCCAGCGGCTGTAGAATTCGCCCGATAGCTGCTCGGGCGCGGGATAAGGCTCGTCGCCCAGCACGGTGCTGGCGTTGTCTGCATCCAGATACAGCCCGCCGCCATAATGCCAGTCGTAAATCTCGCCATCCACAACGATGGGCGTGGATTGGGTGAAGCTATTTAGATTGCGGCCCGGCCCGCGAAAACGCAGAATCTCGCCGCCATAGGTGCTGGCGAAGCCGATCTTGTCCTCATGGAAGGCGATCTCGGTGATCAGCGAGGCGGTGTGGCTCTCGACGCGCCGCCAGTTGGAGCCGCCGGTGTCGGTGTAAAGCAACGTTCCATCAGCGCCGCCAACCCAGCCGTGCAGGTTATCCAGCATGGTGATGGTGTAAAGCTGCGGGGTCTCGGGTGGCAAAAGCTGCCGATAACCGGCATCTTGATGCCCGACAGCGTAGAAGATGACGCCCGAGTTGGCGGGGCATTGCTCATCGATGAGCGGGCCCTGACACCCCACCAGCCAGCCCATGTCCAGCCCGCCGTCCTGGTCCACGTCCAGCGTATCCACGCCGAAGAAGTAGACGCTGCTCTGTTCATCGTAGGGCATGTAGCGCTGCCAGAGCTTGCCGCCGTTGGTGGTGTAACGATGTCCCAGATTTCGCTGGGCGGTCCAGCCTTCGTATGGGCTGGCCATGGAAATCTCGACATTGGCCGTGCTGCCGACGACGGTGCTCTGCTGCCAGGTCTGGCCGCCATCGGTGGTGTAGAACATATCGGGATTGGCCGCGACATGGCCATTTTGGGCGTCCAGCATCGCCACGTCGTAGAGAGGCCGGGTGAATCCGGGCAGGGTCTGACGCGGCCAGGTCTGGCCGCCATCGTGGGTGGCGAAGAGGAAGCCCTGCTCGCCCTGCACCCAGCCGACGACCCAGCAGTCATCTGCAGTGGGGCAGGAGATGGCGTGGATGATGGGGTAGCCATCCCGCCCGGTGTCCAGGCGGCTCCAGGCCCAGGTGTCGCCGCCGTCCACGGTCTTGCCGATGGCCCCGTCATCGCCCACCACATACGCCACATCTTTGCCAGCGATGGCTGTTTCGTGCAGGGTGTTGAATGCGGCTGTGCGGGTGTTGATGGCGTAATCGCCCGCGGCGCGCCGGAAATGCTCGCCATCGGCGCTGTGGGTGATGAACCAGGAGCGGCGGCTGCCGTCTTTCAGCGCGCCCACGGCCCAACTGCTTTCCGGCCCCGAGGTGAAGACGCCGTTGACGTCCCGCGCGTCCTGATTGATAGAAGCGCGCAGGGTCCAGGTCCGACCATCGGCGCTGGTGGCGACGACGCCATTGGCCCCGCCGAACACGCCAAAGCCGTTTTGGAAGTGGATGCTGAAGATGTCCAGGCCCGTGTTGGAATTGACATCCTGCCAGGTCTGACCGCCATCCGTCGTCATGCGGATGTAGCCCGCCTGGCCCGCGATCCAGCCGGTGTCAGCATCGGTGAAGGTGAGGGCGTTGATGCAGGCCCAGCCGGGGAAGGTGTTGGAGACGGGCGTCCACGCGGCCCCGCCATCTGAGGTTTTCAACAGCGTTCCCTTTTCGCCGGCCGCGTAACCGGTGTTGGCGTCCAGGAATTGCACCGCGTGCAGAGGATAAGTGGTGTTGCTGGTCTGGGCGCTCCAGGTCTGGCCGCCGTCTGCGCTGTGCAGGATGACGCCGCCCGCGCCCACGGCCCAGGCGTTATCGCCATCGGGCGAGAGGCTGACGGCATCCAATGCGGAGCCAGTGGGCGTTTGCGCTTGCGTCCAGGTCAGTCCGGCGTTGCGGCTGTAGTAGGCCGCGCCATCTTCGCCCACGGCGATGACGATGTTGCCGCGGGCGCTGACGCCGTACAAATCCCGCCCGCCGTCCATGATGTCCTGATGCCAGGTTTGGCCGCGGTCGGTGGTTTTGAGGATTATGCCGGCCTCGCCGACTGCGAAGCAGAGATCGGGCGCGGCGCAGTCGAAGGCGTGCAATGCGCCCGTTCCGCGCCAGACCACATCCCATTGGCCGCCGCCGATCTGGGCTGCGGGCGCAGCGGGCGAGAGAGTCGATGTACGCTCCGGCGCGGCTTGCGTGGCGGGCGCGAGGAGGAGAAGGACGAGGAGGAGTGCGAGAGGCGTGAGTAGAAGCAGATTTTTTTTCATGGAAACCATCAAGGGGTGAGTGGAGGCGAAGAGGGGAGCGCCTTCGACTCGGGAGGAAATTCGGCGGACGAGGGCCGCATTGACGAAAAAGTCGCCATGAGCGACTGTTCCGCTAGATAGAACGCAGATGACGCAGAAAAAGCCGATTCACGCAAATAAAATCAGAATAATCTGCGAAAATCTGCGGGCATCAGATGCGTCTGCGTTCCATTTTCACTCTGTATTGGTGCAACGATCCCGATTCAACCCGACAAAAGCGCCTGCAAGATGTCCAGCGCTTCTTCGATATCGCCCGCCTGGATGCCGTAGTGGGTGACGGCGCGGATGCGGCCCGGGCTCAGGGCCAGCATGCCCACGCCTTGTTGGGCCAACGCATCCTGCAACGATGCGGCGTCGTAACGAGGATGATCCACGCCGAAGTAAACGATGTTGGTGTGCACGGGCTCAGGATTGACGCCAGGCAGGTGGCTCAGGCCATGGGCCAGCAGCCGGGCGTTGTCGTGGTCCTCGGCCAAACGATCTACCATCTCGGTCAAGGCCACGATGCCCGCGGCCGCGATGACGCCCGCCTGTCTCATGCCGCCGCCCAGGATTTTGCGCATCCGCCGCGCCCGCCGGATGAACTCGGAGGAGCCGACGACCACCGAGCCGACCGGAGCGCTCAAGCCCTTGCTCAGGCAGAAGGTGACGGAATCGGCGACGCGGGCGAGTTCTTTCACATCCACATCCTGGGCCACGGCCGCGTTGAAGATGCGCGCACCGTCGATGTGCAGGCTGAGGCCGTGGTTGTGGGCCAGGTCGGCCACGGCCGCGGTGTAGGCGGGCGTGAGATATGCGCCGCCGCGGCGATTGTGGGTGTTTTCCAGGCTCACCAGGCGGCTGCGTCCGAAGTGGACGTTGTCCGGCATGATAGCGGCCTCGATGTCCGCCAGTCGCAGCGAGCCGTCGGGCTGGTTTTGCACGATGCGGGGCGCAATGCCGCCCAGCACCGCAAAGCCCACCTGTTCGGAGTTGTAGGTGTGGGAGTCGTGGCCCATGATGACTTCGTCGCCGCGATTGCAGTGGGTGAGCAGGCTAACCAGGTTGCCCTGGGTGCCGCTGGTGACCAGCAGGCCCGCTTCTTTGCCCAGCATTTCGGCGGCCAGGGCTTCCAGTTGGTTGATGGTGGGGTCTTCGCCAAAGACGTCATCGCCCACAACGGCCCGGGCCATGGCTTCGCGCATGGCGGGCGTGGGCTGGGTGACGGTGTCGGAGCGTAAATCGATGCGTGGGGGCATGGGCTCAGTGTTCAGTGTTCAGTAGTCAGTGTTCAGAGGCGGTGGTGGAGTCTGCGGCGTCGAAGCGGGGCAGATCGTCAAGGGGGTTGTCGAGGTTGGGACGGGAATCGAGGATGACGCCGCCTTCCTGTATGACGTCGGAGGGCAGGTCTTCCGGTCGGGGCCACAGGTCCGCGCGGGCTTGCTTCAGGCGCTGATCCAGCAACAAAGTTTCGCCGGTGGTCAGTCCGTAGCGATTTTCGGGGTGCAGCAGGGTTTCGATGAGCTCCGCCGCGACCAATCGGGCCAGTTCCAGGGGCGTCGCGAAGAAGCGCCACCGGGAAAGCTCGACCTGCAGGATGGCTTGGGTGATGAAGAGAAACGCGCTGGGCGTGATCGCATTGCGACGGCGAAAGGGAACGATGGTGCGTTGCAGTTGGACGGCCAAATCCCATTCCGTTCCCGCCGGCGCGGTGATGTCTTTGCCCAGGAGAAAGTAGAAGCGATCCACATTGCTGATCAGCTCGAAGAGATGGTCGTAGGACGCGCCGCCGGGCGGGCATCGGCGGATTTCGGCTCCCACCTGCACCGGCAGCGCGGCCAGGGTGTGGCTGATGATACTGCGATGCGCTTCGAGATCGGCGGTGGCCGCCACGTAGATGCGGAGTTTCTCAGCCATGTTCCAGGGGCTTGACCGTCTGCAAGATGCGCTCGTCGCTGTAACCGAGTTGTCGCAATGGCGTTATGAAATCAGCTTTTAGATCAGGATAAATGGTGCGCAGCAGGGTGACCTGGGAGTGAGGCTCGATGCTGTATTCTCCCAGGGATGCGGGCAGCACGATGGCCTGCCCCAGGGGCAATGTTTCGCCCGCCACGGCGGCCTCGCCTTCGATGACGGTCCAGGTCTCGAAGCTGGCGGGACGGGTGGCGAGGCGGACGGGAGCGGTGTAATGATGGCGCTCCAGCGCGAAGTAGGGGCAGGCCACCAGCAAATCGCGGCCGGGGCCCAGGTTGATGGGCGGGATTTTCTCCTGCTCGGGCGGCTGATAGCGGATCACATCCAGCGCCTTTTGCAGATGCAGTTCTCGCAGCTTGCCATCGGGCCCGCGACGGTTGTAATCGTAGACGCGATAGGTCAGGTCCGATTTCTGCTGAATCTCGAAAAGCACGATGCCTTCGTTGATGGCGTGCAGCGTGCCCGCGGGCACGAAGATCACGTCGCCAGCCTGCACCGGCACGCAGTTCAGCAGCGCCTCCAGCCGACCTTCCTCCACGGCCCGGGCGAATTCCTGGCGGCTGCTGGGGCGCTTCAGCCCGTAGATGAGGGTTGCGCCCGGTTCGGCGTGGAGGATGTACCAGGCTTCGGTTTTGCCATGAAAGCCGGTGTGGGCCTCGACGGTGTGGGCGTAGGCATCGTCGGGATGCACCTGGATGCTAAGGCGTGCGTTGGCGTCGATGAATTTGGTCAGTTGCGGAAAATCATGGCCGTAGAGGGGGATGCTCTGCGTTCCCAGTAAACTGGCGCCCAATTCCTCAGCAGCCTGTCCCAGGGTTTTTCCGGCGAAGGGGCCATCGAGGATGGAATTTTCGGCGTAAACCAGCCATATCTCGGCCAGGTTGTCGGGCAGGGGCTCGGGCAGGCCGATCCAGCGGGCCAGGCGCTGACCGCCCCACAAGCGATAATCGAGTTTGGGCTGCAGGCGTAGTGGGCGCATGAAGATGGCAGTGAGCAGTGGTAACTACTAAGGTGTAGCCACCACTTTTTGCCACGAAGACACGAAGAAAGGCGAAGGCACGAAGTATTTTTCTTTATTTTTCCTTCGTGTCTTCGAAAAACTTCGAGCCTTCGTGCTTTTGGCGACTTAAAGTCAAGTACGTTAGCAGTTACGAGCAGTGAACGGCGGGAGGAGACGTTTATGCCAGAATCTTCTCGATTTCCGCCAGCGTATCCTCGTCCAGCCTGACGCCGCTGGCCCGGACGTTTTCTTCAACCTGCTGGGGACGGCTGGCGCCCGTAATGACGCTGCTAATCTCCGGGCGACGCAGAATCCAGGCCAGGGCCAGTTGCGGCATGGTCAGGCCCAAATCGCCAGCGATGACGGTGAGTTTTTGCACCCGATCGAGGTTCTCGGGCGTCAAATCCTGTTTGATCCAATCGGAATAGTTCGCCCGTGCATCTTCGGGCACGCCATTCAGATATTTCGTGGTAAGCACGCCCTGGGCCAGCGGACTCCACACGACAATGCCCAGGCCTTTCTCGGCGCACGCGGGCATAATCTCATTCTCGATGTGTCTGTCCAGCATGTTGTAGCGGGGCTGTTCCACAAAAGGCTGATATCCCAGCCAGCGATGAGCAGTATCGACGGCGTTCCCGATCTGATCCGCCTCCCACACGCTGGTTCCCCAGTAGAGGATTTTCCCCTGCCGCACCAGATCGCTCATGGCCCGGACCACCTCCTCCACGGGCGACGTCTCATCATAACGGTGGCAGAAGTAGATATCAAGGTGGTCCGTTCCCAGGCGCTTGAGGCTGCCTTCCACTGATTCGATGATATGCTTGCGGCTGAGACCGCGATCGTTGACGTTCTCGCTCATGGGCCAGTAGACCTTGCTGGAGATAACGAAATCACTGCGCTTCTTGCCCCTGAGCCACTCGCCAAAAACGCGTTCCGCATTGCCATGGGCGTAGATATCGGCCAGATCGATAAAATTGACGCCATGCTCGACAGCCGCGTCGAGACAGGCGAACGCGGTCTTGTCATCGACGCTGCCGCCAAAGGTCAACCAGCCTCCCAGGGAGATTTCACTGAGTTTCAGGCCCGTGCGGCCCATATTTCGATATTCCATGATAAACGCTCCAGTTATGTGTATGTGCGAAAATCGCTGACATTGCGGGCGTGAGGGGTTAATCGCCGATCTGCACGGCCAGGCGATCCAACAGCAGCACCGCGGCAAAGCCCACCGCGGCCAGCGCCAGGGCGATGACGATCTCCGTGTTGAATGCGCCATTGATTTGCAAAGGAGGTAGAACGTTGTGAATCACCGTGGGGATCTGCTCGCCGTGACTATCGGTGATATACGCGGCCACCTCTTTCCAGGGCCACAACTTGCGCAGGCTGCCCAGCATGAAACCGGTGAGGATGGCCACGGTCAGATCGTGATGTTTGCGAAAGAGCCATCCCAGCACCTGGGCGAAGGTGATAAGCCCTACGGCGGCCCCCGCGGCCAAAATCAGTAGACTGACGATATCCCGATTGTTGACGGCGCTGAGCGCAAATTGATATTTGCCCAGCAGCACCAGGATGAAAGCGCCCGAAATGCCGGGCAAGATCATGGCGGTGCTGGCCAGCGCGCCGCTGAGGAAGATGTAAAGAACGGTGTCGGGCGTTTGCGCGGGCACGGCCCCAACAAGGAAGTACGCGCCCACTGCGGCTAACGCCAGGGCCACAGCTAGGATGACGCTCCATTTCTTGACGCGCCGGGCCACCGTGATCACCGAAGCCATCACCAGGCCGAAGAAGAAGCTCCAGATGTAAACGGGCTTGTTGATCAGCAGCCATTCCAGGCCCTTGGCCAATGAGAGAAAGGCAAGGATGATGCCAGCGCCTACGGCCAGCAAAAAGGGCAAGTTGATGGCCCACAGCGCCTCTTTGATGCGCAAATGCAGCAAAGCGCCCCAAAAATCCTTGCGGCCCAGCGCGCGGATGCTGAAGATCAGCTCCTCGTAAATGCCGAGGATGAAGGCCATGGTGCCGCCCGAGACGCCCGGCACCACATCGGCGGAGCCCATGGCGTAGCCTCGGGCCAGAATGCCCGCGTACTCCTTCAGAGAACGGGATTTTTTGATGGGAAAATCTGTGTTTTCAGATGATGTTGCCGTGGTGGAATCCATGAAATAGCAAGACCTTTCGGGGTGAAATCGGGGCGAAGAAGCATTTTCGCCAGCGAAGAAGGTTACCACAAACAACGCCCCCTCGGCAATTGAGGAAGACTGTTCCGTAAATAGAACGCAGATGACGCAGATTGAAACGGATGAACGCAGATGATAAAGAAAAAATCTGCGAAAATCTACGTTGCGAAGCATCCGTGTCATCTGCGTTCTCATTTCATCGGTATCGGCGCGCCACCGCGCGTGTCGCCTGCTATGAAAATAAAGTAATCAGTGATCAGTTATCAGTAATCAGTGGAATTC
>JALXAF010000052.1 GCA_026992375.1 Anaerolineae bacterium | reverse complement strand
CCCATCGTTCTCCGGCCCGAGGAGATCGATTTTCATGTCGATGCCGAGGCCATGGTGGCCGAGGCCCAGAAGCGGGGCAAGGGTTGGTACGCCATCTGGGATTTTCTGTTCTATGTGATGCAAAAGCCGCCCGTGGGCATGGATATTCCCCTGCAATACAGCTACGATGCGGAAAAACTGGCCGCCTGGATCGAAACACAGTCGCAGAAATATGATCACGAGCCCCTGGAGCCCGGCGTCAATCTCGAGACCCTCTCCTTCAGCAAGGGGCGACCGGGCGTGCGCACCGATCCGGGCGAGACGGCCATCGACATCATTCGGGGATTCACCGATCCCTACAATCGCGAAGCGCATTTCGTTCTCATCACCCAAGAGCCTGGCAAGCCCAATTTCAGCGCCCTGGAGACGGCCATGCGCCAGCGTTTCGAGAAATTCCCCGGCGTTTACGCGTCCTATTTCCAGTTTTTGCCTACGGGTGAGGAAGTCGATATCGACGCGGACACCGCGTTTTCGGGCATGAGCACCGTCAAGTTGGGCATCCTGGTGCTGACCTACATGGATAACGATTTGCCCCTGCCCGACAACATCACCAAATGGATCAGCGTCACCATCACCTCGCCCACGGCCAGCAACGCCGCGGCCAATGCGTTGATGTATCATCTGGGCGACGGCGATTTGATGAAAGGCGTGCGGCGGGTGTCGCAGTTTTATCAGGATTTTGGGCTGAAGAACACCTTCATCTCCACGCCTTACAACAGCGAGATCATCCCGCCCATGAAGCGCACGCCCGCCAACGCCAATCCCGAATATCATACCAATCTGGACCCGGCCATGCAGACCACGCCGCGCGATATGGGCGTGCTGATGGCCGCGATCGGGCGCTGCGCCGAGGGCAAGGGCGCGTTGCTGGCCGCGTATCCCGATAAGCTCACGCCCGAAAAATGCCAGGAGCTCATCTGGTGGCTGGAGCAAAACCCCCTAGGCTATCTCATCAAATATGGCGTGCCCAAGGGGACGAAAATCGGGCACAAACATGGCTACGCGCCCGACACCCAGGGCGATGTCGCCATCATCTACGGTCCCGAGGGCCCGTATGTGCTCGATATCTACGTCTACCAATACGGGTGGGTGGTGTGGGATATGAGCAATCCCCTGATGGCGGACATTAGCCGTCTGGTGTGGAATTTCTTCCTCTTCCGCACGGGGCAGGAGCAGCTTCCCCCGCCCGTGTATGACGAAAACGGGCCGGGCGCTGCGCAGTAGTCGGCGGGCGCAAAGATTGGATGGAGGTTCATAACAGGCATCACGGGCGTGTCGTCCGCCGATACCGATGAAAATGCTCCGCTACCAGAGCAGCGCGGGAAGCCAAGCCCGTAATGCGTGATTCGTGATGCGTGACGACCTCACGCATTACGCAACACGCCCGTTGCAGTCTCGCCCAACGTGAGCTTTGCCAACCTTTCAGCAACCAGCGATCATGCTATTTCATGGCAGGCATTAGTTGCCAGTCACCAGGGTTTGTACGAAGACGCCGACTTCATTGGAGGGGGCGGACATGTTCGGCCCATCGACGCCTCGCACCGCATAATAGTAGTTTACGCCATCCTGGAGGACGTTGACATCGACGTATCTGGCGCCATCACCCACCTCGGGCGGCTGCATACCGTTGACGATGCGGGTTGTGCCGACGTCTCCGGGCGTAAAATTTGGATGAGTGCTACGCCAGACCTCGTAGATGCTGTATTCGTAACGATGCACCCAGCGGAGAACGATATCATCGCCCGATTTCTCGTTTCTCAGGTAAAAGGGATGGGGAATGATGCTGCCGTCATTCCAGCGTTCGCGGGCCGGATTCATGCACGTGGCCTGGTTGGTGTTGATATCTGAGCCGGTGGATGGCCAGGCCATGTCTTGGTAGTCATAAAAATTTGGCTTCCCATCGAGATAGTAACTATCGGGCAGAGTGTGGTCCGGAATGGCCGGGTCCCAACCAACTTCGCCCATCTCATAATTGCCATGCTTGAGCGTGCCCTGAATGCTTTCATCTTCAGTGATGATGTTGGCTTCCTCGTCTCCCAGGACATTTCCCACCAGATTTTGATTATCGGAATCGTTCTTGAGCTGAATGCCTTCGGCCTGAATGCACATGCGAAAGAACGTATTGCCCGGACCGCTGGCGCCCCAATAGTCGGTGTCATTCACCTCTTGCACAATGTTGCCTTCGAACAGATTGTAGGAGGGCCAATGGCCGTGGATTGAGGCGTCGGTCAGGCTTGATGGTCGATTGAAGGAGTAATTGTACGAGAAGACATTGCCACTGGCTCCCACCTGGGTGACGATGGCATGGCGCAAATAGCGGAAAATGTTGTTTTCCACCAGACAATTGGTGGCGTGACGTTCCAGATTGACGCCATAGCCCTGACCGCCTGAGCCGTAGCCCCACGCCTCGTGGAAATAACTATCCCGGATCTCGCATTGATAGGCGGCGTATCCCAGCACGTGGCTGTTGAGGATGAATTCACTTTCAACCTCACGCACCCATACGTTGGCTACATTGAAAAGCAAAATCATCTGTCCGCCCCCGGAATCCAGGCGTTTCAGGTGTAGCCGTTCCACGCCCGCATGACTGATAACGCCCACACGGCGGATTTGGGGATGGCGGGCGGCTTCGTAGCCATAATTCAGGGGCTTTTCCAGCCTCAGTTTGTTGTCGCTAACGGCCAGAATCTTGACCATCTCCCCCACCGCATTCAGCGACCAGCCCTGGTCGCTGATTTTGTCGTCGTTCTCCTCCTCTATCTCTGCATAATCTCCCGCCCTGAACGAGGATGCGTCCGAAACCGTCAGGATAGTGGAGCCTTTGCCATAGCCTCCTGTGGCGGGCGTAAATGTCCCATAATCCCAGGCCAACACCTTGATCCCGGCGACATCGTCATTGGGGTATGCACTCAGATTGAATTGCAGAAAGGTGCGATCCGGGCCTTCGCCGCGTAGCACCACGCCTGAGGGGAGGTATAATGCGCCATCACTCTGCGTTCTACTCCTGATGTCGTAAACGCCCGCGGGCAGGAAGACCGCGCCGCCGCCCGCCGCGGCCGCTGCGTTGATGGCGTTCTGTATCGCAAGGCGATCGTCTGCGCCGTCACCGGGCGTTGCGCCATAATCCGCCGCGTTTTTGACGATGGGGACTTCGGGGATGCCGCCCATGACGCCAGGCGACCAATTCACCTTGCGATCTGGCGGGATGATTTCGTTGATGTCGCCTGATTTGGCGTGGCTGACAGCCGCGAGCAGAAGAAACGGCAGCCCGGCGAGGACGATTAGAAACAGGGAGGGCGTGCAAGACAGGCGAGCGCGTGACATAAAAAGCTCCTGGAGCGCGTGAAAGGCGCGGCAATGCACTGAACATGAACGCATCCGGGGCGAGACGGCTATGTTCGGCGGGCGAGATGTGGTGTATTCACTTTTCTGGTGAGTTGGCTTGAATCAGTATAACAAATTCCCTCGCCCAATATCATGTCGAAAACGACAGGCGCGGCATCCAAATTGGGGGGATGGCGCATTTCCTGGTGTCAGTTTACAAAAAATCCCCCTCCGGATTATTCCGAAAGGGGATGTCTGGGTGCGATGGAAACCGATTGGGAAGTGCCTCCTGCTTTGACACATATCTCACACAAAGACGCCAAGGTGCGAAGGGAAAAGAAGGCAAAAAATTCTTGGCGGCTTTTGCGCCTTTGCGTGAGATTATTGTCGATATTGGCGCGGGTTAAGTGCGTCGCACCTGGAGATTCCTCCTCCCTACAGTCGGCGGAATGACGTAATTGGGGATTCTCATCCCTCAGCCCGTGACTGTCTCACTCTTGCCCACCTGCATTTTCAGCCAAGCATCGATAAAGGGATCGAGATTGCCGTCCAGCACGGCCTGCGCGTTGCCGGTCTCATAGCCTGTGCGCTCATCCTTTACCATCTGATAAGGATGCAGCACGTAGTTGCGGATGCGCGTGCCAAAGCCTGGTTTGACGAATTTGCCGCGCATCTCCGCTTCGCGGGCCTGCTTTTTCTCCAGCTCGATCTGATACAACCGGGACTTGAGGATTTTCATAGCGGTTTCCCGGTTTTGGGTCTGGCTGCGTTCGTTTTGGCATGTGACCACGATGCCCGTGGGCAGATGCGTCAGCCGCACTGCGGTGGCGTTCTTCTGCACATTTTGGCCGCCCGCGCCGCCCGAAAGAAAGACGTCCATCTTCACGTCGTTGGGGCGAATGTCGATTTCGATGTCGTCGTCCAGAATGGGCATCACCTCCACTTTGGCGAAGGAGGTGTGCCGCCGGGCGCCGGCATCGAATGGACTGATGCGCACCAGCCGGTGATTGCCTTTCTCTCCCCTGAGATAGCCATAAGCGTAAGGCCCTTTGACCTCCACCGTGGCGCTTTTGATGCCCGCCTCCTCGCCTGGCATTTTATCGAGGAGCGTGGTCTTGAACCCTCGCTTTTCGGCCCAGCGTAGATACATGCGCAGGAGCATCTCGGCCCAGTCCTGGGCCTCGGTGCCCCCCTCGCCCGCGTGGATGCTGAGGATGGCGTCCCGGTCGTCGAACTCGCCCGAAAGGGCCAGCATCAACTCCCGTTTGTCGATCTCCTCTTTCAGGGCGCGGGCCTCTTCATCCAACTCCGCCAATGAATCCTTGTCATCCTCCATTTCCGCCATCTCATACAACTCGATGGCGTCCTGGACGCGTTCGGTCAGGCTATCCCACCCATTGATTAAATCCCGCAGGGTGGCGACGCGACGCATCGTCGCCTGGGCCTTCTTCTGATCCGACCAGAAATCAGGTTCCGATGTTTCCTTTTCCAGCTCTTCCAGCTCTTTCAACCGGGCAGGCCAGTCAAAGACGCCCCCGGATTGTCTGGAGACGCTGCTCCAGGGATTGTAACAAATTCAGCGTTTCGCTCATGGTTGGCTCCTTGCGGATAGAATTTTGGGGTATGGGCGATGTCTCAATCGCCATCGCCCGCGTGTTGATCATGCTCCAGGAGAGAATCGACGAAGACCCAGGGATCGAACTCGGCGATGTCGTCGATACCCTCGCCCGTGCCCACGAACCGCACCGGCACGCCCAGACGATCGGCGATGGCGATGACCACGCCGCCCTTGGCCGTGTTATCCAGCTTGGTGAGGACAGCGCCCGTCACCCCCACGCTCTCGCCGAACTTTTCGGCTTGCGTGATGGCGTTCTGGCCCGTGGTGGCGTCCAGCACCAGCAGCACTTCGTGAGGCGCTTTGTGCACCTGCCGCTGGGCTACATTCCGGATCTTCTCCATCTCCTTCATCAGATTGTAATTGGTGTGCAATCGGCCCGCGGTGTCGATGAAAAGAATGTCCGCGTCCCGCGATTCCTGGCTGGCGCGGATGGCGTCATAGACCACAGCCCCGGGATCGCCGCCCGGCTTGTGGGCGATGACCGAAACGCCCGCTCGCTCGCCCCACACCTTGAGCTGATCGATGGCGGCTGCGCGGAAGGTGTCGGCCGCGGCCAGCACCACCCGCTTACCCTTCATACGATAGTGCTTGGCCAGCTTGCCGATGGTGGTGGTCTTGCCCGAGCCATTCACGCCCACCACCAGCACCACCGTCAGCAGACGATGGGGATTGTCAATATCCAGCGGTGGCGCGTCGGCTTGCAAAATGCGCACCATCTCCTCTTTCAGAATTTGATACGCATCGGACACCTTCTTGACGCCCTCCTGACGGACGCGCTCCCGGGTGGCCTCCACCAGCTTGAGGGTCGTTTCCACCCCCACATCGCCCATGATCAAAATCTCTTCCAGCTCCTCCCAGAGATCTTCCGTGATCTCGTTGGCCTGGAAGAGCGTTCCCAGGCGACCCAGAACGCCGCTTCGGGTTTTGCTCAGACTTCTGTCTATCTTCTGTTGATCTTCGACGTCGATCTTTGCGCGACGGAAAGGATTGAACGGCACGGGAATTCCACCTCGTTCGGAATGAGATTGTAACTGCTAAGGTAGCGCTGGCTGCGTTCTATGCAGCGTTGTCAGTCGGATAGATGCTAGACAGTATTGGAAATAACCTGCGGCGAGGCTATCTATCAACCTTTCGCCCAATCATGCCCAAATCAATGATCAATGAGTAATGATTAAGGTGAAAACCACGCTGGTTTAGCCTTTAATCATTGTTCATTAATCATTGAGCTTTGTCGGTAGCAGTATGATGTCAGACGTAAGAAACAGCTTTTCTTATTTCCGATAACGTCTATTATACCCACTTCAGCTCAAATTGCGGTAATCTGGCGCGCTCCGACAGATGTCAATAGAAAAAGCGCGAGAGGGAACCTCCCGCGCTTTGATGCAGCTTGCTGGTAACGGCTTCCGTCCGACGGACAGACCACCGCTTCCTGACATCGGCTCTACAGAGGGATGACGTCGCTGGCCTGCAAGCCTTTGGGGCCGCTCTCAACGGTGAATTCGACGCGCTGGCCCTCATCCAGGGTGCGGAAACCGTCAGTCTGGATAGCGGAGAAGTGGACGAAAACATCTTCGCCGCCATCGCGGGCGATGAAGCCGTAGCCTTTGCTGGCATTGAACCATTTGACGGTGCCTTGTACTCGTTCGGACATGGTGTTGCTTTTACTCCTGTAAAATAGAAACATGAAAGAATTGTTGCCGTAGGAAAAAACGCTTCCAACAAAAAAGCAGCCGCCATGACTTCCGGCGACTGCTGTGATTGTACAGATTCGCTTTCGTCCTACAAACGACACTTTAACAGTTTTTGGGCATCCTGTCAAATTCTTAACGCCCGCAACACGCCCGTCGACCGCCAATGCGCACCCAGGCGGGCAATGGTCTTTCTTCGTGACTGGCGATGCGCCCGTTCGCGTAGCGAAAATGCCACCAGCGGGGCGCGGCGTTTCGGTAGATGGCCGGGCCGAAGATGTGGATGTTGTCCACCACCTGGGGCGAGGAGAAAACCCATTCTTTGGGATGCCAGCGCAGTTCGCCTTCGGATGTGACGCCGGGGGCGGCGTTGGGCGCGAGGGCCGAGAAGATGTACAATCCGCCCGGCTCTGTCTCGTAGCCTTCCCAGGTGAGAATGCCGTGGAAGCGCAGGTTTTGGGGCCGATAGCCCGTTTCCTCCCAAACCTCCCGCAGGCAGGAATCCACGGGCGTTTCTCCCGGGGCCAGCTTGCCCCCTACGCCGTTCCACAATCCTCGATTGGGCGTCTTGTTGCGCTTGAGCATGAGGATTTCATCCCCCTGGGTGAGAAAGCAGAGGGTGTAGCGCATGTCGGGGAGAGCGAGGGCGCTGCTCACGATTGCCGGGCCTCCATCGCCCAAAACAGAAAGATGGACCCGGCCACCGCGGCGTTGAGGGAGTTGATGCGCCCGCACATGGGCAACTTCACCAGCCAGTCGCATGTCTCGGCCACCAGCCGCGAAAGCCCAAACCCCTCGGAGCCCACGACCACGACCAGCGACCCGTTCAAATCCGCCGTTTCGATGGGGATGGCGTCGGGCCGGGCCTCGAGCCCTGCGATCCACAATCCCTCCTCCTTGAGCGCCTTCATCTCGGTCACCAAATTCGTGGCCGTGGCCACCAGCAAATGCTCGACCGCGCCGGCCGAGGCGTTGACCACGGCCGGCGTGATGTGCGCAGCCCGGTGTTTGGGCAGGATGACGCCATGCACGCCAAAAGCCTCTGCCGCCCGGAACAACGCGCCCAGGTTCTGCGGGTCCTGCACCCGGTCCAGGATGAGCAGAAAAGGCGGCTCGGCTCGCTTTTGAGCCCGGGCCAGCATGGTTGCAACCTCGGCGTAAGGATACGCGCCCGCCCGCAGCATCACCCCCTGATGATTGGCTCCCTCCAGCCACGCATCCAACTGCTCCCGCGCCACTTGCTGGATGGGCAGCTTCTTTCTCTTGGCCAATGATGCGATCTCCTGCACCGCGTCATTGGGTTTGAGGCCGCGCGCCAGATAAAGTTCGTGAAAATGCCGCCGCGAGGCGCGCAACGCCTCCCTCACCCCCTGTCGCCCGTAGAGAAGATCGCCGCGCGGGCGTCTGGGCTGCTGGGTGGCGGCTCTGGCTGGTCTCTTCCTGGGGCCGCGAGGTCGGGACTTGGACATGGGGAGGTTATCGGGGAAGTGCGTTTGCCTGGGCGTCTCGCATTCGGCAAGGAATGAAGATGGAACGCAGAAACTTCTGGTGCACACAGATTTTCGCAGATTATTTTGATTTTACCTGTTTTTATCTGCGTCGATCAGATTCTTCTGTGTCATCTGCGTTCTGTTTACGAAACTGAGGATGCGGCGTTGAACGGATTTGCAGCGGGCGTAATTCGTAATCCGTAATCCGTAAAATCGTCACGCATCACGTATCACGCATCACGCATCACGTATCACGTATCACGCCGCCACTACTTCCACGACCAGGTAGTGCCGTCGCGCGTGTCCTCCAGCGCGACGCCCAGCTCCGCCAGGCGATCCCGCACCAGGTCGGCCAGGGCCCATTGTTTGGCCTTGCGCAATTCGCTGCGTACCTCCACCAGCAGGTCGATGAAGGGTTCTGCGTCGGATTTTGCGGCCGCCTTGGGCTGCAAACGCAGGCCCAGCACGCCCGTCAGCTCCTTGAACGTCGCCTGGGCCTGCTCAAAAGGCTCGCCGCCCACGCCCGCATCTCG
>JALXAF010000051.1 GCA_026992375.1 Anaerolineae bacterium | reverse complement strand
ATAAATATGTGCTCAACGGCAACAAAATTTGGATCACCAACGGCCCGGTGGCCGACATCTTCGTGGTCTTCGCCCGCACCAACAAGGAAGACCGCTACGGCGGCCTCAGCGCCTTCATCGTCGAGCGCGATTGGGGCGTGACCACCGGCAAGCCGCTGCCCAAGATGGGGCAGCACGCCGCCTGGACCAGCGAGGTTTTCTTCGAGGATGTGGAAGTGCCGGTGGAGAATCGCCTTGGGCCTGAGGGCATGGGTTTCCTCATCGCCATGAAGGTGTTCGATAGCTCCCGACCCGCGGTCTCTTCCGCTGCCGTGGGCGTGGCCCGTCGCGCGTTCGAAGAAGCGACCGCTTACGCCAAGACCCGGATCGCCTTCGGCAAGCCCATCATCGCCAAGCAGGCGGTGGGCTTCAAGCTGGCGGATATGGCCATCAACATCGAGGCTGGGCGTTTGCTGGCTCAGAAAGCCGCCTGGCTGTTGGATAACGGTCATCGCAACACCACGCTGGCCGCCTACGCCAAGGCCTTTTGCGCCGATATGACCATGAAAGTCACTACCGAGGCAGTGCAGGTCTTCGGCGGTTATGGCTACAGCCGCGAATATCCCGTCGAAAAGTTGATGCGAGACGCCAAGATATTCCAGCTTTATGAAGGCACCAGCGAGATTCAGCGGCACATCATCGCCCGCGAGATCTCCAAGAGCTAAACCAAAGCAATTGCAAAGGTGATTGGCCCCAATCCCTCTTTTTGCCACGAGGACGCGAAAGGAACGAAGTCATGATGTCATAAAGAAGATTCTAGGCATCGTCCGAGACCGCGCTCAGACGATGTGGCCCCTGCGGGGAGGTCGCAAGTGGCAAGCAGCAGGTGCAACGTAGTCACGTTGTCAGCGTTGAATTTGCAACCTGCAACCTGCGACTTGCTACAAAGATCGATAACTTTTTTTCGATCTCAATGCGTTAAGAGCCTATCCGTGTTTCCTCCTTTCCGTGTTGAGTGAACAGGGCTACGTTATCAGTTGCAAACCAAACGTCCATGCAGAAGATCGGAGGCCCGCCAGGACCTCCGACTTCTTTTTCTGAAGCACTTCGGGACGAAAAATGCAGGATTTGGTGCGAACGGATTATCGGAAATGGGGGGGATTATGGTAAAATATAGGCGTTATGCAGACCATCGTCGAGACCGAAGAAAAGCCCCTGGGCGTCATCGAATCGCTGCAACAGGGCTTTAATTTCCTCAACCGCCATTTGTGGCTGCTCCTCCTCCCCATTTTTCTGGATTTCTTTTTTTGGCTGGGACCTCGCCTTTCCGTCGCCGCACTTGTCGATGAGCTGTTGGCGACGCTGCCCACTCCGACCGATATGCCGCCGGAGCTCATGGCCAACCTCGATATTACTTTCGAGAGTCTGAAGAATGTGGGAGCGGAGTACAACCTTTTTACGTTGTTGGCCGGGCCCCTGACGGGGATGCCGTCGTTGTTTGCGCGTTTGGATTTCCAGGCGATGACTTCAGCTTCGAATAAAGCCATCGAACTGGGTTCATGGCAATCGGCGATGCTGTGGATCGCGATCCTGATTCCGCTGGGCGTGCTGATAGGAGGTTTTTGGCTGACGCATGTCGTCTTCGCCCTGCGCAATGAGCGCTTTCCCTCTCGGGCGTTTTGGGGGCGCTGGGGATGGATATGGCTGAACATCAACCTGTATCTCATCGCCCTTTTGGCTGCGGCCCTGTTTTTCAGCTTCTTTTTTAGTATGATCGGCGTTTTGCTCATGGCGGCCTTGGGCGCTACGGGCATGGCTATTTTCACATCGCTTTGGATTTTGTTCCTGGGGTTCGCGATATGGATGAGCATCGGCCTTTATTTCGTCGTATCGGCGATTGCTCTGGATGGTGTGAATCTCGCCAGCGCCGTCTGGCGCAGTTTGAATGTCGTTGGCCGCAATGCGCTGAGCACTGTAGGTTTTTTGCTCCTGGCATTGCTTCTCATAAGGGGCTTCACCCGCATCTGGATGCAGTTGAGCAGTCATTCCTGGGGCGTTATGCTGGGAATCATCGGCAACGCCTATCTTGGGGCGGCTATCGTGACGGCCACTTTCTATTTTTACAAGT
The DNA here is from genome assembly GCA_026992375.1 of Anaerolineae bacterium. GTDB lineage: Bacteria > Chloroflexota > Anaerolineae > J102 > J102 > M2005. Next base: position 6,589 of record JALXAF010000051.1, on the reverse strand, counting down.
CACGCTATCATCATTGGCAGAAAACCCGTTCTTTGGTCATTCTTAGTCAAAACGCTGACCAAAACGACAACGCGTAACCTCCCCACGCGAATATCAAAAGCAAGGTGTTCAAACTTATGGCAAAGACTGAAAAAAATACAGACGTCAAATCGGAACAATACACCGCTGATCAAATTCAGGTGCTGGAGGGCCTGGAGGCGGTGCGCCGTCGCCCGGGCATGTACATCGGCGGCACTGATCAGGCTGCACTGCACCACATGGTTTACGAGGTGGTGGATAACGCGGTGGATGAGGCCATGGCTGGCCGCTGCGATCATATCGACGTCATCATCCACGAAGATGAGAGCATCTCGGTCATCGATAATGGCGCAGGCATTCCGGTGGGCATCCAAAAGCAGACGGGCCTGCCCGCGCTGACCGTCGTGATGACCAAATTGCACGCGGGCGGCAAGTTCGGCGGCGGCGGCTACAAAGTCTCGGGCGGTCTGCACGGCGTGGGCGTCAGCGCAGTCAATGCACTCAGTGAATGGCTGGAGACCACGGTCAAGCGGGACGGCAAGATCTATCGGCAGCGCTTCGAGCGAGGCAAGCCGGTCACCGACGTCGAGGTAATTGGCAAGACCGCCAGGACCGACACCGGCACCGAGCAACGATTCCTCTACGACCGCACCATTTTCGATCCCGAGGCCCGCTACAGCTACGAGACTCTGGTCAATCGCTTCCGCGAAATGGCATTTCTCAATCGTGGGCTGAGCATTCGTCTGGTGGACAAACGGCCGGAGGAGCCGCGGGAGATGAGTTTCTACTTCGAGGGCGGCGTCGCCTCCTTCGTGCGCTATCTCACCAAAAATCGCAATCCGTTGCACCCGCCCGTTTACGTCGAACGCAGCTTCGGAACCACCCAGGTCGAGGCGGCCATTCAGTACACCGATGGATACAGCGAATCGCTTCACGCCTTCGCCAACACCATCAGCACGCCGGATGGCGGCACGCATCTCACGGGCCTGCGCAGCGCCATCACCCGTTGCATCAATGATTACGCCCGCAAACAGGGCTTTCTCAAGGACAAGGACCCGAATTTTTCGGGCGATGACACCCGTGAGGGCCTTACAGCCATTGTCAGCGTCAAGCTGGTGGACCCGCAGTTCGAGAGTCAGACCAAGGTGAAGCTGCTGAACAACGAGGTGCGCACCCAGGTGGAATCCGCAGTCACCGAGGTGTTCAGCGAATGGCTGGAAAGCAACCCGCGCGACGCCAGGAAGATCATCGAGAAATGTCTCATCAGCTCCCGCGCCCGGGCCGCTGCCCGCAAGGCCCGGGATCTGGTCATTCGCAAGAGTGCACTGGAGAGCATGACCCTGCCCGGCAAACTGGCCGATTGCTCCGAGCGAGACCCGGCCAAGTCGGAACTCTACATCGTGGAGGGCGACTCGGCCGGCGGCTCGGCCAAACAAGGCCGCGACCGCCGATTCCAGGCCATCCTGCCGCTACGCGGCAAAATCCTCAACGTGGAAAAAGCCCGACTGGACAAGGCCCTGGGCAACAAGGAGATACAGGCCCTGATCACGGCCCTGGGCACGGGCATCGGCGAACAGTTCAACCTGGACAACTTGCGCTACCATCACATCTTCATTATGACCGACGCGGACGTGGACGGCGCGCACATTCGCACGCTGCTGCTCACCTTCTTCTTCCGCTACATGGAGCCCCTCATCGCCAACGGGCATCTCTACATCGCCCAACCGCCCCTGTACCTCGTCTCATCGGGCAAGGAAAAACACTACGCCTACACCGAGGAGGAAAAAGAGCGTTTGCTCAAGCGCTTCCAGGGCAAAAAAGTGCATGTCCAGCGCTACAAAGGTCTGGGCGAAATGAATCCCGAGCAGCTCTGGGAGACGACCATGAACCCCGAAAAGCGCACCGCGTTGCAGGTCACCATCCAGGACGCGGCGGAAAGCGACCGCATCTTCAGCATGTTGATGGGCGATGAAGTGGCTCCCCGCCGCCGATTCATCACCAGCCACGCCCGCGAGGTGCAGAACCTGGACGTGTAGGAAGGTTCTTTTGGATTTCAGGGGGTGAGATGCCGGGCGGATTGCGAATCCGCCCTGAGAGCTCTCTGGCAATGCCCCCTGAAATCCTGTTAAGCCCGGAAAGGGAACTAATTTCTGGACGTGTACTTATCGGGGACTCATGGGCATGATTACATGCACATACGCTTCTTCGCCCGCGCCCACGGGCCGGAAGACACCGGGCCGGGTGGCGGAGATAGCCTCGAAAGCCACCTGCGGCGTGTCGATGACCGAGAGCACGTCGATCATGTATTTTGCGTTGAAGGTCGCCGACATGGCGTCCCCCTCGATCATGGCGTCGATCTCGGAGACATTATCGCCCAGCTCGGCGCTGGTGGCGGTGAGAATAACCTTGCCCGGCTCCCCGGGCTCCATGGTCACCTTGACCGACCCCGCTGAATCCTTGGCGAAGAGATACGCCACCTTCATGGCGTTGAGAAACTCGCCCGTATCCAGAATGGCGCGCGTGTTGTAAGAATTGGGGATGATCTTCTTGTAGTCGGGGAAATTGGCCTCGATGAGCTGACTCACCAGATCCACGCCCGGTAGATGGAACATGACCTGATTGCGGGCCTCGGTGAAGATGACCTCCACGCCGTCATCCTGCCCCAGATCCACAGCGTTGATGATGCGGGAGAGCTCGCTTAGCGCCCGGGCGGGAATGATCACCCCGATGGAGGCCGAGACGGGCTCTTCGAGGATAGTGGTGCGCACAGCCAGACGAAAACCATCGGTCGCGGCCATGGTGAGCTGATCGCCCTCCAGCCGGGTGAACACGCCCGTAAACGTCGGGCGACTGTCATCTCTGGACGCGGCGAAAGCCACCTGATCGATCATGCTGCGCAGCTTGCCCGGCTCCACCTCCACGCTGGGCGAATCGAGATCGCCCTGATAGGTTGGGATGATGGGAAACTCGGTAGCGTCGATCCCCTTGATATTCGCCTCGTAATGAGCGCAGTGCAGATGCAGCGTCTGCGTTCTGGTTTGCAATTCCATGTCGATGCGATCGTTGGGCAGCGAATTGACGAAATCGCTCAGCAACCGGGCCGGCACAGTGATCTGTCCCTCATCTTCGATCATAGCCCCAACCCAGCAATTGATGGCGATCTCCATGTCCATTGCCGACAGCTTCAATTGCGAATTGTCCGTCTCCAGCAAAATGTTATTCAGCACGGGCAATGTGCTGCGGCTCGCCACTGCACGCCCGACGATGGAAAGGCCCTTGGCAAGATTTTCTTGTAATACCGAAACGCGCACGGAACGACCTCCAGAAAATAATAATGACTTCGAAACGCAGTTGCAAAACGATGTTCTGCGTCAGGAAAAGAACGATTTTGAAAAGTATACCAGAATTGTATCGTAACGTGAAAAATGATCATAAGCCTGCAACAATTCATCCGATGAGATGAATCCCGGGCAGATTTGCTGATTTTTGGGCAAAATACTTCTTTGAAAATTCTCATTAAATTGTATTCTCGCACTAATGGGCTAAAACGTTCGTTCCAATATGTTATTTTGTGTTGACGCGTTTCTGAAATACTATTTGTGGGTGAGCTTCGGGCGGAGCCCTTTTGCATAGCGCCTGTGCTTTACGATAAGGGTTCCTGCCAAATTATGCATACTCACTCCAACGCGTTTGCCACTCCCCATGCTTTCTGCTAGCATAGACTTAGCAGACAGGGAATGGATAAAACGTCGCCTATGAGGATTGCAGGCATTTGGCGATGCTTGGTTTCCCCCCGATCCTCCCGCAGGCCCATGGGGCTGTGTCTGCACACCTCACCTTTCCCCAGCATCCCCCCCAATCAGGGGCCAGGTGAAAACAACCGATAACGGTTGATGAAGCACCCGGGAATCTCCCTCGCGAGATACGTCCCTGAGAGTGAAGTGCGCTCGCGCGTGCTTTCGTCCCCCACTCATATTTTGGTTGACGCATTGAGGATGTTTTTATGAAGCGTTTGATGAATCCTGAAAGGGTATGGCAAGCCGCCCTGGGCGAACTAGAGCTCGCCTTGCAGCGCCCTGTCTTCGAAAACTGGCTCAAAGACACTCGTCTGGTCGGCTATGAAGATGGCGTTTACATCATCGCAGTCAAATCAGCTTTTGCACGAGAATGGCTCGATCAACGCCTGAAGAGCATGATCAAGCGACGGCTGGAGCGTCTGAGCAATCGTTCGGTGGATATCAACTTTGTCGTTCGGCCCGAGCTCTTTCTCCCTGAACAGACAACCGTCATGCCCGAAACTTCGCTTCTCAGCGCCTCTCAGACCACTGCCCCCGTAGGACGATTTCAGCACCCCGTGGGTCTGTCAGAATCCAATCTGCAAATGGACCGCACCTTCGATAACTTCATTGTAGGAGACGGTAATCGTTTCGCCTACGCGGCCTGCCAGGCCGTGGCCCAAAATCCGGGCATGGCCTACAACCCGCTCTTTCTCTATGGCGGCGTTGGCCTAGGCAAAACCCATTTGCTGCACGCCATCGGCAATTTCAACGCCCAGGAAGGCTACAACGTCCGCTACGTCACCACCGAAACCTTCACCAACGAGATGATCGAGGCCATCCGCACCCACACCAATATGGCCTTCCGCCAGACTTATCGCAACGTGGATGTGCTGCTCATCGACGACATCCAGTTTTTGCAGGGCAAAGAAAGCACACAAAACGAATTCTTCCACACCTTCAACACCCTGACAGCCGCCAACAAGCAAGTCGTCATCGCCAGTGATCGCCCCCTGCATCTGCTCACCAAACTGGAAGACCGTCTGCTTTCGCGCTTTAGCGGCGGTCTCACGGTGGATCTTTCCCCACCCGATCTCGAACATCGTATCGCCATTCTTCATGCAAAAGCCTATGAAAAAGGCGTGGTCGTTCCCGAAGAAGTGGTGCGTTACATCGCCGAGCACTTTGACGACAATGTGCGCGAACTGCAAGGGGCGCTCAACCGCGTCATCGCCTACGCCCAACTGCATCACCAGCCTCTCACCCTCTCTCTGGCGCAAAAAATCCTGGAGCCGCAACAGCGCCCCATCGATCATAGCCCCGAAGCGATACTGGAAGCCGTGGCCCAGGAATTCAATATCACCGTTAGCGAACTCAAAGGCCCGCGGCGCATGCGTCGCATCTCCGTCCCCCGACAAATGGCCATGTATCTCCTTCGCGACCTCTCTCAACTTTCCTTTCCCCAGATTGGAGAACTACTTGGGGGCCGCGACCACACCACGGTTATGCATGGCGCCACAAAAATCGAAAAAAATCTCCAGACGGATGCTCAAGTCCGAGAGAAGTTGGAGCGCGTCCGGGTAAGACTCAAGCACTAACTCACGCCCACTCACCTGTGAAGGAGGATATGTCTCTGGCATATTCTCCTGTCTACGCGCGCCAACCTGTGGATAACTCGCCATTTTCTGGGGAAAAGATCGATGTCCTGTGGAGAAGTTTGCCGTTTCGGGCCCATTTCTCACTCGAAAATGCACGGAAACGAAGACACGAAGTCATTCAAAAAAGAGGCATGGTTCATTCTCATTCAAAGGCTTCTTTAATGAAGCTGAAATTGGACACAACCAAGAGATTTATCCATGTTTCCTCCTATCCGTGTCGAGTGAACGGACTACGTTAGCAGTTACATCGCACGATGCAAAAACGGGGCGGCGCGGTCTTGGCAACTTATAACGCGCTGTGTTATAGTTCTGTTAACGCTATGCGTCATACTGTATTTTGGAGGAAGACAACCATGGCTCCCGCATCAAAGCAATCCAAAACAAAAACGCCCGCCGACGCCTCGAACGGCCGAAATCCACTGGTCAGCGGCGTGCAAAGCGCGTTGCGAACCTCGATGGGCGTCTTTTCCATGGGGCGCGAAGAAGTCGAGACCGTCATCAATCGCATGGTCGAAAAGGGCGAATTGACTGAGATGGACGGCAGACGCATTCTCTCGGATCTGTTCGATCGTCCCCGGCGGGGCGTCAGACAGATCAACGAGAAAGTCAGCAACGCTTTGGATGAAAGCATCGTCACAACTTTGAACCTGCTCAACGTTCCCACCCGTTCCGATCTGCAAACCCTGAGCGAGAAGATCAATGAACTGGCCGAGAAGGTGGATGAATTGAGCAAAAAGGTTTCCCCCTGAATTTCGTCAAGCCTTCTTATTGGGGTTGGGTTGGATAAAGCCGTCTTGTCCTCGCGGGCAAGGCGGCTTTTGAGTCAGGGCCAAGATGATATAAACTGTCGTAGCTTATGAGGAGACTCGACCTCTTATGAAAACGATGAAAACACTATTTGGACTGGGCGCGCTGATGAGCGGCGGTCTATTGGCCTATGCCTGGGGTGCGGAGCGCCCGCAACTGCGCCTGAAATCCTACCGTCTGGCCTGGCCCCAAGGCGCCAGGCTCAAAATCCTGCACCTGTCGGATCAGCACTTCGGGCGAGAGAACTGGGTGCAGCAGTTGCGCTTCTCGCAGCTCGAGGCCATGCTGCCTCTCTTCGACCCCGACATCATCCTGTTTACGGGGGATTTT
>JALXAF010000050.1 GCA_026992375.1 Anaerolineae bacterium | reverse complement strand
GCCGAATAATTGTCGCAATGTCTATTATCACCGGTTATCGACCAGAGGTTATCGAAAGACTGAGCCAGACGACTCCTTCCAAGACGGCCATCGTGCTGGCTGGTGGGGGACTCACCGGCGCTGTTTATGAGGTGGGCGCGTTGCGGGCCATCGACGCCATGCTGGTCGATCGTCGCGTGAATGATTTCGATGTCATTGTGGGCACTAGCGCCGGAGCTCTGGTTGGCAGCATGTTGGCCCGGGGCATCACCCCTGGCGAGATGATGCGCACCCTGGATGGCGCTTATCCTGGCTCCTCGCGCATTTTGCCCAAGCACATTTTTTCGCTGAACACAGGTGAATTTTTGCACAAGGGCCTGCGCCTGCCCATCACCGTCAAGAACGCGTTTTCCCATTACCTGCGTCACCGCCACGACATGAATTTGTTCGATGTCCTGTGGTCTTTGACCGACGCGCTGCCTTCGGGCCTGTATGACAACAAGGCGCTGGAGCTGTTTTTGCAGGGCGTATGGCGGGAGTATGGCCTTAGCGACAACTTTCGGGATGTGGAGCGGGAACTGTATGTGATCGCCACAGAGCTCGATACTGGGCGGCGCGTGGTGTTTGGCAGTCCCGAGTGGGAGGATGTGCCCATCAGCCGGGCGGTGGCCGCGTCCAGCGCTGTGCCGCTGCTATACCGGCCCGTGCGCATCGGCGAGCAGGAGTTCGTGGATGGCGCGGTGCGGGGCAACGCCAGCCTGGATATCGCGGTCGAGGCGGGCGCCCGACTTATCGTGTGTATCAATCCCCTGGCTCCCATCGACAACAGTCGCAAGCGGGATATCCCCCTGTTGGGCGAAGATGGCCGTTTTATCAGCGAGAAGGGCGCGCAGGCGGTGCTCTCCCAGTTCATGCGTATCTCCATGCGCAGCGGCCTGGTCTATCACATCAAGCAATTGCAGCGTCGCTATCCCGATATCGACATCATCCTTATCGAGCCCCGCCGCGATGATTTCGAGATGGCGTTCTACAACGTCATGCGCTATTCAGCCCGGGTCACCATCGCCCAGCATGGCTATCAGTCGGTCACGCTGGATCTGGAGAACCAATATCGAGAGCTCAAGGCCATTCTGGCCCGACACGGCATTCCCATCACCCGGCGTCTGGTGGCCGAAGAGCTGGAGGCCATGCGTCAATCGGGCTATGATCTGGAAGTGGTGCGAGCCATGCTGGAAAAAGGCGATCGGCGGCTGCGTTTTCGCAGAAAGCAACAAGCCGATGAGTCCTCGGCTGAGATCGTCACCGAGGAATTGCGGGACACCCTGGCGCAACTGGAGTATTCATTGGCGATGATCCGGGAGCGCAGCGAAGCTGGGGGGTAGCGTGTGGACTTGAGAACTGAAACAGAAAAGCCCCAAGCGCCTGGGCGTTGGAGGCTTTGTAGCAGGGGGAAGCGGGGATTAGTTCAGCGGGCCGATCTGGTAGTCTTCGGGCAGCAATCCTTTTTCTTTCAGAACGACGGGGTAGAGTTTTTCCGCCTGGCGGAAGAGATCGGCCAGTTTCATAGCTTTGAAGATGGAGCCTTTGGTTTTGATCTGACCGCCAAAGTAGGCGTCGCGCAGGCGTACCTTGCCCAGCAGAACGTCGTGAAGCAGATCGGCGTCGAGGCGGATGGCCAGGTCGGGCTTGGCGCCGTCAGGCGAGAAAGAGATTCCTACCGGTGTCCGTCGACCGTCAAGACCGATGAATGTCTTGGGGGCGTCGAGGTGGATGTTGACCACCATGCGGTGCCTGACGAAGTCGTCGGAAGCGCCTGGCGTGGCGTTCAGGCGTTCGAAGACCTCATTCATAATGGTGCGAAGGGTTTTGGAATCTGAATAAAACGACATAATTTTGGGGAACGAGCGGGGAATTGGAAGACGATTGGCAACTGTTGGATGCCCGAGGCATCCGTTGGGTTGCATGCTTCATCATGGGGGCGAGCTCTTCGCGGCTATCAAGTCGGATGTGTAAGCGCTCATTCAGAATCGGGCGTTTATAGCGATCATTGTGAATTGCTGCATTGACAAAATAATCCGGTCATAGGCCCGGAGCGCTTCTCGCCCGCCGCCAGCGCCCGGGGGAAAGTCCCCCGGCTAGAAATGGCGCCCCCTGCGGAGCAAACCAGATTTACCGGCGCGGTTCTGTAGCCCGGCGATGAAGTCGCCGGGCGGGTTATGACCAATTTAATTGTGGCTCCACTGCAAAAAAGGTCATTTCAACACGGAGACACGGAGGACACGGAGAAAATGGTGGTAGTTCACAGCGAAATTCCTTTCCAAATCTCACCCTTTTCTTCCTTCGTGCGCTCTGCGCCTCCGTGGTGAAGGTTTTTTCAGTACAGCCAATTGTAAATGTTCACATTTATGACGTCGGAATGAATCTGGCAGGACATCTGGCTCCGGCGCTAGATGCCCAGATACGCCCGGCGCACTTCTTCGTTGTTTTCCACTTCCTTGGAGGGGCCGTGCATTTCCACTTTGCCCTCCTGAAAGACGTAGGCGTAATCGCTGACTTTCAGGGCCATGCGCACGTTCTGTTCCACCAGCAGGATGGTGATGCCTTCCTTGATCAATCGACGCAGAGACATGAACAGATCCAGGGTGAGCACCGGCGCCAGGCCCAGCGAAAGCTCATCGATCATGAGCACGATGGGCTCGGACATGATGCCCCGGGCCACAGCCAACATCTGCTGCTCGCCGCCGCTCATGGTACCCGCTTTCTGATTGGCGCGCTCCTTCAGCCTGGGGAAGATGTCGAAGACCTTTTCCAGATTCTGCTTCATGTGGGCCCGGGCCCGCTTGGGCGTGGCCCCCATCTCCAGATTCTCCTGCACCGTCATATCGGTGAAGAGCTGGCGGCCTTCCGGCACCATGATCAGCCCCATATCGGCCTTGGTGTAGGGCGGCAGCTTGCTCACATCCTTGCCCTGAAAGATCACCTGTCCCTCCCAGGGCTTGATCTGCCCCACGATGGTGCGCAGGAGGGTGGTTTTGCCAGAGCCGTTGGCTCCCACCAGGGTGGTGAGCCGCCCCTCCTCCAGGTCGAGGCTGGCCCCCCACAAAATCTGCAGATCGCCGTAGCCTGAGGTGACGTTTCGCACTTCCAACAGAGCCATTATGCCTTATCCTCCTCAAGTAAGCGTGCGGCGAGATCGGGATCGCCCAGGTAGGCTTCGATGACCTCGGGATTCTGGGAGACTTCCTCGGGCGTCCCTTCGGCGATGAGCGAGCCATAGTTCAGCACGATGAGTCGGTCGGAAAGGCTCATCACTGCGTGCATGATGTGCTCGATCATGATGATGGTGACGCCCTGCTCTCGTATCTTGCGGATGGTGTCCAGCATGTGGGTGACTTCCGCCGTGTTCAGGCCCGCGAGCACCTCATCCAGCAGCAGCAGATAAGGTCTGGCCGATAGCGCCCGGGCCATCTCCAGACGTTTCTTCTGAGCCACGTTCAGCGTGCCCGCCAGCACTTCGGCCTTCTCCGCCATGCCCACGAATTCCAACATCTCCATAGCGGTCTTACGGGCGTCGCCCAAATTCATGTTCTCGCGGCCATAGCAGGCCCCCACCATCGCATTCTCTAGCACTGTCAGCTCGTTTAGCGGCCGCACGATCTGATGCGTTCGCGAAAGCCCGATGTGAGCTGATTTGTAGGTGGGCAGGCCGGTGATATCCTGTCCCTTGAAGATGACCTTGCCCTCGGTGGGCTTGTAAACGCCGTTGATGCAGTTGAACAGCGTGGTCTTGCCCGCGCCGTTGGGGCCGATGAGTCCCAAAATTTCGCCCTCTTCCAGATCGAAGGTGACATTGTTCACCGCGGTGAGACCGCCAAAGCGTTTGGTGACATTCTTGATTTCCAGAATCTTCATTCGAATATCCTCCGTAGCTTATGCGATCGGGCCCGAAGCCAGCCGATGATGCCGGTGGGCACGAAGAGGACGATAAGCAACAGCAGCACGCCCGCCACAACCAACTGGTAATCCTTGAATAATGGTGAGGTGAGCAAGGTTTTGCGCAGCCATTGATAGAGGCCGCCGCCCAGCACCGGGCCCATCACCGTGCCCGCGCCGCCCAGCATGATCATCACGATCCATTCGATGGAAAAATGTAGACGGAAAGCGTCGCCCGGTTCGATGTTGCCATTCTTGAAGAAAAACAGCACACCGATGATGCCGGGGAACACCGCGGAGAGCACGTAGGCCCAGGTCTTGGCCCGAGGCGTGATCACGCCCATGACCTCGGCTGCATCCTCATCCTCGCGGATGGCCATTAACCCCAGCCCGAACTTCGACGTCTTGATGTAATAGCTGACCATGGTGACCAGGATAGCCAGGAACACCATGCTCCAGTATACCATCCACAACGACTGCATAGGCCCGCCGTAGCGCTTGTACTCGGAGAAGTGCATCTCCATGCCCACCGGGCCGCCCAGAAAATCGAGATTGATAACCAGGGCTTTCATGGCCTCCAGGATGCCGATGGTGGCCAGGGCGAAGTAGGCGCCTCGCAGCCGCAGCACCGCCAGCCCCAGCAGCCAGGCGATGAACGCGGCCACCAGACCGCCCAGCAGCGCCGCGGGCAGGATGTGCCATCCCAGCTCGGTGATGGCCCAGAAGCCAGCGTAACCGCCTATGCCAAAGAAGACGATGTGACCAAAACTAACGTAGCCGGTGTAGCCCAGGATGATGTTTAGGCTGGAAGCCAGCGCCATGGACATGATCAGCGTGAACATGGCTTCACGCGTGCTGGCGCTGTTGCCGCTGAATAAGGGCCAGATAGCCAGGATGACGATAAAGACAACGGGAATAAGCAATCCGGGTTTGAATAGTCTTTTCATTCTTTCGCCCCCAAAATGCCTTGCGGGCGCACCAGCAGGATCAAGACGAAGAGGACGTACTCGATCACGGGCACCCAAGTTGTTTTCATAAACGCCGGTACGATACCTTCGATGAGACCCAAAATCAGGCCGCCGATGAGCGCGCCCAGCGGGTTGCCAAGCCCGCCCAGCACCACGATGACGAAGCTCTTCAGCTCGTAAGAGCCGCCCGCCAGGATGTTGATGGGCAGGATGGTGGCGATGAGACCGCCCGCCACCGTGGCCAGCATCACGCCGATGCCAAAGGCCAGGGCCAAGATGCGGGTGGAGGGAATGCCCATCAGCTCGGCCGAAATGCGGTTATTGGCCACCGCCCGGATGTATTTGCCCGGTCGGGTGCGATAGAGGAAGAGATAGAGCAACGCCGTGGTCAGCAGTGCCACCAGCGAGGCGGCGATGCGGGCGCCGGGCGTCTTGAAAAATCCGAGATTGACCGTGCCCAGGCTGTAATCCACATTGTAGGACGAGGTGGACAGCAAGGCCGTGCCAATGCCGATGATGATCATGTTCACCGAGAAGGTGGATAGCAGACTGGAAAGGGGCGGGGCGTCGATGACCCGATTGACGGCGATGAAGTAAATGACGACGCCCAAAATCAACCCCAAAATGGCGACGATCGCAACCGCCACAAAGGGATTTAATCCCATAAAGGTGAACAACAGATACACCCCGAACATGCCCAAGGCGATAAGCGGGCCGTGGGCCAGGTTGATGACGTCCATCACGCCGAAAATCAGGGTCAGGCCCATGGCGGCGAGGCCATAGATGACGCCGATCAACAGCCCGTCGATGGCAGAGGTAAACAGGACATCACCCATAGAACCCTCCTGTGAGTGAGAAGTTGGAGAAGTGGTGAACAGTGGCCGGGGCGATTCACATTGATCGCTCCGGCCACTGACTGCTCAACGATGGTTGGGCCGAAGGTTCAATGGATGGGATAGATGGGCTTGGCGGTGGCGCCTGCTTCGGGCCACACTACCTGCTTCACCAGCTTGTCGCCATCCTTCTGCCACTGGATGAGGATCATGTCATGGCCAATCTGCAGGCCGTGGGCGTCGGCCGAGGTGTCGAACTTGATGTGGCCGAAGAAGATCATCATGTCGGTGGCGTCCAGCGCCTTCATCACGGCGTCTTTCTCCACCGAGCCGGCCGTCTCGATGGCCTTCTGCAGGATCAGGCCCGCGGCGTAGCCGCCCGCCACGTGATAGGAGGGGTCTTCGCCATCGTGGGCCGACTTGTAAGCCTCGGTGAACTTGTCACCTGTGGGGCCATACCATTCCAGCCCTGCGGCCTTGGCGGATTCGGGAGTGTACTTGGCGGCGGGCTCCCACTGGCTGGGGCCGGTCACGCCCACAGCCGCGTCGCCCAGCTCGGCGAAGGTGGGTTCGGGCGGAGCCACCAGCAAGGAGATGAACTTGACCTTGGTTCCCTTTTCGTAGAGCTGGCGGGCGAAGGTGCTGCCATCCTGGAAGTGGCCGCCGCCGAGGATGGCATCGGGGTTGGCCGATTCGATCTTGTTGATGATGGCGTTGAAGTCCTTGGTGTCGGGATCGTAGCCTTCGAACAGCACCACATCCAGCCCCTTGTCCTCGGCGTATTTCTTGGCCGCTTCGTTCACGCCCGTGGCGAACTTGGAGTTCTCATACACGAACGCGACCTTTTTGGCGTTGGGGTCCAGGTTCATCAGCAGGTCGATGGCGCCAGTCAGGTAGCGGCTGGCCGGAGTGTAGGCCTGATAAACCACGGTGTAGCCCTGCTTATAGGTCTTGTCCGAAGCCGCTCCAGTGGTGATCATGGGGATGCCGTACTGCTCGGCGATGACGGCCGCAGCTGCGGTCAGGCCAGAGGAGTAGGGGCTGATGAGGAAGTCGGCCTTGTCGTCGGTGGCCAGCTTGGTGTATAGCTCCTGCACGCGATCCTTGTTCGATTCATCGTCGTAGGAAACGGCCTTGAATTTCACCACAGTTCCGTCCGCCAGTTTGACGCCCCCGGCGTTGTTAACATCGTCCATCCACATCTGCAGGCCCGTGGTCTGGCGGGTGGATGAGACGTTGTACTTGCCCGTCTGCGAGGCCGTGAACCCGATGACCACGGTCTTCTCCTTGGCTGCAGGCGCTTCTTCCTTGGGCGCCTCGGTGGCCGCGGGTTGTTCAGCCTTGGGCGCTTCGGTGGCAGCAGGTTTTTCGGCCTTGGGAGCCTCAGTCGCCTTCTGTCCGCCGCAGGCGGTCAGAGTGAGCGCCAGCACCAAAACCAGAACCAATGCGAGAATCCATTTGCGTGACATGGCAATTTCCTCCTTGGGAGATTGAGAATGAGAGAAAACTTACTTACGTATATTTTAGTGTAATCCCTGCACAAAAACACCCGATAAAAATCGCGGTCGCGATTATAAAAAAATCGTAAAAACCATGCGTTACGGACGGCGCGTCCATTGATGTGCATGAAAACCCTTGTCGGCCAGTGTCAGTCAACTCTGTTCTCAATCGATTTGGCGCCTTATCAATGGCCCATCCGGCCCGCGGGACAAGAAAACGCCCCGCACGAGGACGCTGAGCTGCAAAGAGAAAAAGAAGCGTTTGCAGGCGCCAAGTCGCAAGTGCGAGTCAGCTTGTATAGCTCTATTTGCCACCTGTCACCTGCGACTTGCAAACTTGTCTTGGCGTCTTGGCGCCCCTGTGGCGAGATCCTTCACTTCGTTCAGGGCAGGCTCAGGACATGCGTTGCGTAAGATCAGAGTTTTGGGTTCCGGCTTGTCCGGGTTAGGACGCATCTATTCGATTCGATGAGGCAAAAAGCGCTCGTAATGGGCTTTAGCAGTAGCGGGCGACGATGCGGGTCATGTCGTCCTGGTGCGCTTCCATTTCCGCGGCCAGCTTGAACTTCGAGCGGGCCCGATCCAGGTTGTGGTTGGGGCGGTGGATGCGGAAGTAACGGTCGCCGTTGATGTGGTCGGTGAGGAAGCGCATGGCCAGCTCGAAGGTGATGAGCCAGCCGCTCAGGTACAGCCATTCCTTCTCCAACGAGGTCAGCGCATCCCGGGTTTCGTGCAAAAAGCCGCGGGCGATGGCCTCGAAGAAATCCAGGTTCAGGTTCACGCGAGCGAGATCGCGTTCATCCTCGGCTCCGGTGCTGGTGGCGGTGTTGACGAAATCGCCGAAGTCGTAGAGAGAGGTTCCCGGCATGACCGTATCGAGATCAACGACGCACACGCCCTCGCCCGTCACGTCATCGATGAGCACGTTGTTGAATTTGGTGTCGTTGTGGGTGACGCGTTGGGGCAGCTCGCCTCGCTCCAGCGCATCCGCAATCCATCCCAGCTTGTCGACCCGGGCCTGGGCCAGGGCGATGAGGTCGCGCACTTCATGCGCCCGGTTGAGCGGATCGGCTTCCACCGCCTGCATGAGGGCCTGGAATCGTTTGGGCGTGTGATGAAAATCGGGGATGGTCTCGTGCAGCTCTTCGGCGGGGAAATCGTCCAGCCGCCGCAAAAAGCGCCCGAAGGCCCGGGCCGCCTGATAAAGCTGCTCCGGCCGCTCCGCCTGCATGTAGGAGCGAGCGCCCTCGATGAATCGATAGCCGCGCCAGTAGTCGCCGTCGGGCGTGGTGAGATAAAGCCGTCCCTCCCGGGTGGGGATGAGCGTCAGGGTCTCGCGTTCGGGATCGCCGCCCTCCTGCATGATCTTCTGGCGCAGAAAGGTGGTGACGCGCATGATGTTGGACATCAGCGTCTCGGGATCGCGAAAGACGTGGTGGTTGATGCGCTGCAAGACGAACTGCCGCTCGCCCTCAGGGCTGCGGGTGCG
>JALXAF010000049.1 GCA_026992375.1 Anaerolineae bacterium | reverse complement strand
GGACGCGGGGTGGGCGTTCCGCCCGGCGCAGGAGTCGGCGTGACAACGAAAGGCGTGAACGTGGGGGTTGCAGTCGCCTCGTCCGGCGGCGGATTTGCCGGCGTGCTGGTGGCGGTGATAATCTCTGTGGGCGTAGCTGTCATCGTGACGGTGATGACCTCGGGCGGCAGGATAGCGTCCGGCGTTGTGGTTCCTTTTTCGGCCATGGCCGCGGTGGGCGTAGGAGGCAGGGCCGCCCGAAAAAGCGCCTTCATGCTGAAATAGCCCGCCACAGCCCCAGTGCAAAGGAAAACAACCAGCAGCACCCCGCCAATCAACATCGCCATCGACCAATCCTTGCCCCGCCGCTCCGGAGGAGCGATGGGATATGGCACATAGACCGGAACGGGCGCGCTGGTTTGCTGGACGCTGGAGGACGCGGCGGGCGGCGGCAAAGGCCCGGCATCCACCGTGTTTGGCTCAGGCTGAGGCGGGCCGTGCAGCGCCATGTAGCGTGGGCAATTCTTGTATTGCCCTCCTAAGCAGAAAACTGCCTGTTCGGAGAGAGGGATCGACTCCCGGGCGATGGTCACATAGCAACGGTTTTCGAAGCTAGGATAATTCAGGTGTGCATCCGGATCATCCAACAACCCGAGATAAGGACAAACGCTGGCGCTCATGTTCAGATTATAGGTCAGATGAGAAGGAGAGACAAAAATTCCATCTGTTGGGGTTTCGTTCCGAAAATGGGCCGTGCATCTGGCAGCGGGCCTTGCGTTCCAGCGATGCCGACTATCGCATCATCAAACGCATCCTCAAAGATAAGACAACAGATGTCGCAGACCGGTAGCCTTCCCGGTCCGGGCCGATATCGCCAACGTCAAGTCCCTGAAAACCTTTGACGCCACCTTTAATCCGAGCATGAACCGCCAGCGCCACTGCATTCTGCTCTGCGCCCCCGCCGGCATGAGCAAAATCCACCTGAACAGACCAATCACTCACGGAGCCTGCCGCCGGGACTATGAACTCCTTTTCATCCCCATGAGCATGTCTCCAGTCTGTCGAGAGATCGTTTGCCAGCGTTGCTCTGTCTCCGTCCAGACCTGAACATCGAGTGTGTCTGAGATGAGTTAAGAACCAAGTTGCGGGCGCAGGCTCGCCTTCAGGACAGCGTCATCAACCTTCCATATCTCCCCCCTCTGAGATCGCGGGGGGGAAGCAAAGGAGGGACATGTTCCCAAGAAACTGAATTCGTTCGGCCAGCGCCCGTCGCCAGCCCAAAACGTCGACTAAAGTCGCGCGATTGAACCCTTCGGCTGAAGGGCGATCTACGTCACCCACCATCCAACCGAAATTGGAGCCCCCATTTTCAAATTATCGAGCTACATGCAGGACGATCTGAACCATGTCCGAACTATTTATCACTGGGAGGTAATTTTCAGCTTGGTGTTTTGCCCTAATTGTACGGTAGCTTTTGTGGTAAGAGGATAAGGTTTATGTGGAGTTATTGATTCTCCGTTAAGACGCGTGCCATTTTTGCCGCCCAGATCCATTAGCTATAATGCTTCATTTTTATATCAATGCGCAGATGATGCCGAGAGAGCTGTGAATCAGCAAGCTTTAAATGACGTTTAGATCGTCCGATTATGAAAGGGAAGCCGAAAATGGTTATCTCTGTGGGTCCTTTGTAATTGGGAGAAACGATGACATTCACTTGCACGCGGGGCGCGACATCGACTTCGGTGTATAAGCGCTGAGAGGACCTTGGAGAGGGCGGCGCATGAAAGTGAGATGGTTCGGCAGGGGCGTTCCTGATTGGCGTCAGCGGCTGGGGAGGTGGAGATAGTCTGGGGGGGATTTTGAGGGCGAGGAGATGAGGGCTCGGGGCGAGCGGGGCGTGATGGTCTGGGAGCAGGGGGCGCTTCCCTAATGCGAGGGGGCGCCGTTTCGAGTGCGCTATGCGGACCGAGGCTTTTGCTCCATAGGTATCATCAGATATCTTCGAAAGATCAAACAACCGGCGGTGCTGACCTGCCCCATTCGTGGGAAACAAGACGGTACTCGGGCACTATGCCGTGGTCGCAAGAGCTATCGCATTCGCTATACCTTCTCCGATTGAATCCTCCTATCGCATCTTGCGACGGGGTCGGGTCAAAACAACTTCCCGAAATCCGGCCTTACGTTTCTTCCTGCTAGGCTTTGCTCTCCTATTGGTGAATCTCTGGGCCTACCTGCGTTGGTTTGTCGCCCGGCTACCAGGGTCAGGCCCGCTTCGCATCGCCCCAACTCGATTTCAATTCCAGTTGTTTATTTCCTTGCTTCGGCGGTTTATCGAGCGACTTTACGAAGCGACCATGACTGTACCATTAACTGATCCTTCTCTAAAATCGTGAATTACTGAATGTAGCTATTGACAAGACATCCCCTTCGTGCTATACTAGTCGCAGTATAGACAACTAATCATCATGCAGAATAAGACATCATCATGTTAACAGATTTGATCTCCAACCTGAAAAAGCCAACTACATTACCACCAACTATCAAAGTTGAGCGTCTTCTCATTTGGAGGGGCGAGGAGTAATATCTTGAAAATAGATTTCCCGAGCAAA
>JALXAF010000048.1 GCA_026992375.1 Anaerolineae bacterium | reverse complement strand
GCGACCGAAAGGTGCGACAAGGTGCGATGCGCTTACCTCATGTCTCAAGTGCGTCGCACCTGCCAAATTGTAGCAGTGAAAGCGCCGGAAGACAATAAAACTGCCTGATAACCTGGCACGAATTCGGCGGCATCTCTTTATCCCCACCGAAATCTTTGCCCGAGAGCGTCAAACGTCAAGAGGCTATCGGCAACGGGATTTTCGCCGTGATTGCTTGCCATGAGCCTGCCGGAGGGAATCTCGCCGGTCGCAAAAATGGCGTTTCTTTGCTTCCGTCAGTCGCTCAGAATGACACGGCAGAGGCTGTTTTCTGCGCAACGACTACGCATCCGCCAGGATGCTTCCGCGCGCGGGCGCGAAGCGGGCGGTGAAATGTCGCAGCACCGGCGGCTCCTCCACCATGCTCACCCCTCGAATGCGTGGGCTGATATCCTTGATGTAGTCCAGCACTTCGGCCAGATAATCTACATGACTCTGGGTGTACATCCGCCGCGGGAAGGCCATGCGTACCAGCTCCATGGCCGCGGGCTTTTCGCTGCCATCGGGCTGCCGCCCGAACATGACCGAGCCGATCTCCACCGAACGCACGCCGCCCTCGATGTACATTACCACCGAGAGCGCCCAGGCGGGGTACTCGTTCCAGGGGATGTGGGGCAGCAGTTTGCGGGCGTCGATGTACACTGCGTGGCCGCCCGTGGGCTCGATGAAGGGGATTCCGGCCCGCTTCATGCGCTCGCCCAGATATTCGATGGAGCGGATGCGGTATCGCAGATAATCGGGATCCAGGGCCTCCTCCAGGCCCACGGCGATGGCTTCCAGATCGTAGCCAGCCAGCCCGCCGTAAGTGGGAAATCCCTCGCCCAGGATCTCCATATTCTTGCAACTCTGGGCCAGATCGTCATCGTTCATGGCCAGGAAACCGCCGATGTTGGCCATGCCATCCTTTTTGGCGCTCATGGTGGCCCCGTCGGCGTAGCTGAACATCTCCTGGGCGATTTCCATGGGCGATTTGTCGGCGTAGCCATCTTCCCGCATCTTGATGAACCAGGCGTTTTCCGCGAAGCGGCAGGCGTCGATGAAGAAGGGGACGCCGTGTCGGTGTGCGATCTCGCTGATGCCGCGAATGTTGGCCATGCTCACCGGCTGACCGCCGCCAGAGTTGTTGGTCACCGTCACCATCACCATGGGAACCTTGCCCGGATTCTCGGTCAGAGTCTGTTCCAGCTTCTCCAGATCCATATTGCCCTTGAAGGGATGGTAAACGTCGGGCTGATGAGCCTCGGCGATGGGGATATCCAGGGCGATTGCGCCCCGATATTCGATGTTGGCGCGGGTGGTGTCGAAGTGTGTGTTGTTGGGCACGATGTCGCCCGGCTTCAGCGCGGAGCCGAACAAAATGCGCTCGGCCGCCCGGCCCTGATGCGTGGGCAGCACATGCTTGAAGCTGGTGATCTTCTTGACTGCAGCCTCGAACTTGAAGAAGGAGCGGGCCCCGGCGTAGGATTCATCCCCCATCATCATGCCCGCCCACTGGCGAGAAGACATAGCGCCCGTGCCCGAATCGGTCAACAAGTCGATGAGCACATCCTCGGCTTTCAAGAGAAAGGGATTATACCCCGCGGCTTCGATGGCGGCCAACCGCTGTTCTCGGGTGGTGCGGCGGATGGGCTCCACGGTCTTAATGCGGAACGGCTCGATGATGGTCTTGAATTGCATGATGTCTCCTTGTTCTTGCGAGGATGTTTGCGGATGCTTTTGGCTATTGTAGTCCTCTTCAGGGGGGAAAGCAACCGGACGGGCCTTGGTGGCGGCTATGCCAAATTTAACATGGTTTACTTTTGTTTGTTGGAGTTTGAAAAATTATGCCAGATCTTTCATGACAGGATAGTTGCCATTCGGTATTGGGTAGTCGAATCATCCCAGAACTGGGGCAATATCCACAATATCCAGTCGCGTAAGGTCCCGAGAATTCGAGTCGGAATTTTACCATGACAAGCGTACAGAAGGCTCATCCAAAAATTGGACTTTCTAATGCTTTGGTTTTAAGATTAGCAATCTTTTTTCACACCTCGCCTAAGACCAAAAAGGAGATATGGTCATTATGTTACGAAAGGTTGTCTTGTTCGTCCTCATAACTGCGCTGTTCGTGATGAGTATAGCGGCGTGCGCGCCCGCAGCTCCCGCACAAAAGGAACAGCCTACTGCAACAACCGCACCCCAACCAACAGCGGCGCCCAAAGAGTCGAAGTCCGACGCGCTTTTGCCTCCGCTCGATCCACCGCAAAAGGTCAAAGTGGCTTATGTGCCCATTATGAAATTCGCCACGATGTATGTGGCGGCGGATCGCGGCCTTTTCGAGAAATATGGCCTGGATGTGGATCTGGAGCGAGTGAAGTCGGGCACAGAAGCCATTGCTTTCCTCACCAACAACTCGGTGGATGTCGGCGGCATCGCCATCGTCACCTCATTGTGGAACGGCTGGAGTCAGGGCCTGCCTCTGCGCATCATCGCGCCCGGCGCTCTGGAGCCCTTCGAAAACAGCCCCACCAAACTGGTCGTGCGCAAAGACCTGGTGGACAGCGGCAAAGTGAAGG
>JALXAF010000047.1 GCA_026992375.1 Anaerolineae bacterium | reverse complement strand
GCGTCCATATCCGCGCGCAGGGCGATGGTGGGGCCGTCGCCCCGGCCCAGATAGCCGATCACGCCGGTGCGGGCCGCCTCGGTCTCATGGGCGATGCCCAGATCGTGCAGAGTCTTGGCCACGAACGCGCTGGTCTCATATTCCTGAAAGGAAAGCTCGGGCCACTGGTGCAGATGACGGCGGATGCGTTTGAGTTCGGAGAGGAGGGCTTGGGCGTTGGAGAGCATGGAGGGGAAGTGGGATTTGGGATTGCGGATTGCGGATTTGGGATTTAGTTGGCGGCCGCGCTGGATTGTTTGCGGCGGGCCTATTCCAGGAAGAGTTTGGCGCTGGCTTCGATGATGGGCAGGTTTTGCTTGGCAAAGCGGGCCTGATAGCGGCGCACGGCTTCCTCCACCGCCTCGATAGGGAAAAGATCGAGATAGCGCAACGCCGCGGCGGTGAGGAACAGGGCCTGGCTGGTGCGAGGGATGCGCACGCCCGCCTGCCTGGGATCGATGATGATCTTGCGGGCCCGGGTGGGCGTTTCGGCAAACTGAGGCGTAGTGAAAAGTATATCATCCTCTGTCATGTTGGCAAGATATTTGCCCGATTTTTTCAGGCCGTCTTGCGAGATGAGCACCAGGGCCTCGGGCCGGGTGACGCCGGTGTAGCGAATCTCCTCGGGCGCTAAAATCACCTCGCTGATGCTGTGCCCGGTCTTGACCGTAACCGGATAATCATCTCGCTGGGTGACCCACAGGCCCGAAAGCGCAGCGGCGTAGCCTGTCAGCTTGGCAGCGGAACGCACCTTGGCCCCTGCGGAGCCCGCCAGCACCAGATGGAACTTGCTATCCAGCTTGCTGGTGAACTGGGGCTCGATGGGCTTGACGGGCAACGAGGGCTTGCCTTGCATCTCTGCGGCCAGCTCCCTCATGCGATGCGCATAATCCCGCACTTCTCGCTGGTAGAGCAGGCCCGTCTCCATGCCTAGATCATCCACCAGCCGCAGCATATCCTTGCGCCCGAAATCATTGTTGGGGGCGAAATACGCTGTGCACAGCTCCCAGATATCCAGCAAGGCGAAGCCGTCGTACTGGATGGCTTCAGCCATGCGCTCGGGCAGATCCTTGTCGAAGGCGGTGCCGCGATACACATATCCCGCGCCATTTGCGCCCACAGTGGCGCAGATATCCAACGGCCATTCGGGATTGCCGCGGCGAGTGGTGGCGGTGATGGCCCCGTGAGGCGTGGTCACCGAATGCTCGCCGCCGGTCATGCCGAAGTTGAAATTGTTGAAAACCAGCACCGTCAGGCCCACATTGCGCCGGGCCGCATTGATGAGATGCGCACCGCCAATGCCTGTGCCCCCATCGCCAATGAAGACGATGACGTTGAGGTCGGGGTTGGCCAGCTTAATGCCCGTGGCGTAGGCGATGCTGCGTCCGTGCAGGCCATGAAACGCGTTGGTGACGAAATACTGATCGCTCAACCCCACGCAGCCGATGTCGCTGACGATGACTGTTTGGGTGGGATCGATTTGCAATTGGGTCAGAGCCTTATCCAGATGATTGAGCACCAGTGAATGACCGCAACCGGGGCAAAAGGGGAAAGGCCGTTCGTTTTTATAGGTCGTGCGGGGATTTTCCGCTTGAATTGGCGCAGTGACTGCCATGATGTTAGCTCCGTAGGGGAGACTGGAGAAAAGTCGGTGGTGAAGAGCCGGTGCATCTTCTGCAAACCGGCTTCATGCTATCAAATCAATTGGTTGCGTCCTTTCTCGGTAAAGAACAAAGCGCTTGATTGTGTCATTCTGAGGGAGCGTAGCGACCGAAGAATCTCTGCGCCTGCAAAGGAGTAGATTCTTCGCTTCGCTCAGAATGACACATACGAGCATGGCGCTTCTCTCAACTCATTTTGGACACACTCAAATCAACTCGATGAACTGTTCCGGGGTGATGAGCAGGCCGTCGGCCCGATCCAGGCCGATGATCTCGGGAGGCAGCGTCTGATTCCGGGCTGCGTTGCGATAGATCAGCCGCTCGATCTCCCGGATGTACTGACCATGATTGAGTTCGGCCACGACGATGCGCTTGTGGCCCGCGGCAGCATCCAGGATGAGGCCCTCGGGCGCAGGCCACAGAGTATGCAATGTCAGGCCGCTGACAGGCCGCCCGGCCGCCCGGCTGATATCCACGGCCTCGCGCATGGCCCGGGCCGTGGCCCCATAGCCGATGAGCAGCGTCTCCGCCTCTTCCTGCACATCGGGAACGCCGAACTCGATCTCGTGGCGGTGGTTGAGTATCTTCAGGCGCAAGTGATCGTTGAGCCGCTTCACTTTCACCGGATCCTTGGTCAGAAAACCATGTTCATCATGGCTGGAGGTGGTGAACCGGGTGATGTGCGGGCCGCCGTAAGGGCTGGCGGGCGGCGGCTCGTCGATGGGATCGAAATCGTAGGGAAGATAGGTCTCTTCGGGCCGCAGCCGGGGATCGGGCCGCCCGGTGACCGCGTTCACCCGCACGCCCGACACTATCTCGGGCTCGGGACGCTGCCGGGGAACCAGCGGCCGCGATCGCACAGGCACATCCTCGTATTCATCCAGCTCGACCGTGGCCATGG
>JALXAF010000046.1 GCA_026992375.1 Anaerolineae bacterium | reverse complement strand
CGGATAAGGCGTCGACCATCCAGCAGGGTGATGATGCGGAAAGCCAGCCTGCGGGCCTCGCGAATGCGTTTCTCCAGGAGATTCTGCTTGATCCGTTGCAGATCTATCTCCTCTTCCGCCTGACCGGACATGAACGGGGCGGAGCTACTCCTCTTCGTGGAAATCATGGTTGTCACCTAACTCCTCTTTGAGCGCTTCTTCGGCAATGGCGACGGCCTGACGCTGCTTCTTGCGCTTTTTGCTCCAGCGTTTGCGGGTGTCCAGGCCGATGTAGATGAGAAAGCCGCCGACAACGCCGGGGATGAGCAAAAACTGGTAGATGGCGTTGATGAAGTACAGCAGGGGCGTTTTTTCTCTGTCGGGAATGTAGTGGCTCAGCCAGGCGTCGGGAAAGCGGATGTTGGCGTCTTCGTGACATTGCCGACAGGTGTTTTGCAGATTGGTGGGGTAGATGCTGGATCGGGGATCATCGGGCGGGAGGATGTTGTGGATGCCGTGGCAATCGAAACAGGTGGCCTGACTGGCCTGACGCTCTTCGCCCGAAAGGCGGTACAGATTGACCGAACGCCCGTGGAAGTCATCGAGATAGGTCTGGAAGACGTCGGTGGAGATGTCGTATTTGCTCATCAGTTTCTTGTCCGCATGGCATCGGCCGCAGATGGCGATGCTATCATCCCGATAGTCGGGATTGCGGGGCCCGCGCACCTGGTGTGCGCCATGACAATCGACGCAGGTGGGAACATCGGGATTGGAGTCTTCCTCCAGTGCAGTTCCGTGGACGCTCGCGCGGTAAGTTGTGTAGACCGAAAGATGACATTTGCCGCAGCTTTGCGATATCTTCGCCCGGGGTTGATCGGGCGGCGTGGTGTCGTGGCTGCCGTGGCAATCCACACAGACGGGCGCGTAGAGATTGCCAGCCTTGAGCACTTTGACATGAGCGCTATCGGTGGCCGCCTTGAATTCCTCTTTGTGGCAGGTGCGGCAAGCGCGGTTGATTGTCAGGGTCATGTCTCGGGCGTCTTCATAGGGCAGATCTACGATGAGGGCCTCGCCCGGTTTTTGCGGCTCGCCGCCCTGTTCGGGATGGCATGTCACACAGTCAATCTGTTTTCCGCCCGCCTTGTGCGGATAGCTTTCTGTCTGCGGATGACAGGCGATGCATTCCAGGCCCGCCTCGCCATGCACCGAGCTATCGAACTGGCCGCTATCCACAAAGAGGTCGATGACATCGCCATTGCGGAAGCGACCGCGAAAGTTGTGATCGGTGTGGCACATGCGGCAGTTGGCGTCGGCCGAGACTTCTCCCAACGGCGTGGGCGTGGGGATGGATGTGGGGTCCGACTGGGCGATGGCCGGCGCGACGTCTAGCATCCCCATCAGCATCATCAGGGCGAGGACAACCGGCGTCAGCACTGCAACCAAACGGCCTCGATCTTTTCTTGTCGTCATCAAGCCTCCTCCTGGATGACCTGGTGCATCATGTTGCGATAGGCGTCGACCAGGGCGTGGCTGGACAGGGGACAGAGGTAGAAATCGCCAGCGCCCAAGGATATGATGGCGTCGATGAGTTCGTTCGAATCTCGCCATTGGCAAATGCACCCTCGCAAGCCCCAGGTGGCCATGCGGATGAAATAGGTCCGCACATGATCGGGCGAACACTCCAGGGCCAGGGTTTTGAGAGCGGGATGCACCCCTTGCAGTTGCTCCAGCAACGCCAACTGCGGTTTGCCGCAACTGGCTGTGTGGTAGACCAGCACATCCGGGCGCAAACGCGCTGTCATATCCAGCACGCCATCGCCATCATAAGCCGCGCCCACAATGCGAATGCCGTCGCAATCTGCGAGGCGTTTTTCGATCTCGCCGCAAATGGCTGGCGAACGGCTGGCGATTAGAACTTTGACTTCCATCGGGGCGGAATTGGGGCGGGGAGGGAACGCACAAAGACAGTCGTTATCATGTGAGAATAGCGTAGCACTTTCATCCCCGCGATTGAATAAGGTGATCACCTTACGCCTATAGAAGAAATCCCCTATTGTTCCCCGCCCAACCCAGCCTCCTTTCGCTCAAGGTCCAGTTGGGCTCAATAACGCTTTTTCAACTCTTGATTACGTGATTATCGTATGGATCGATGAGATGCTGGCGAACGGCGTAACGCACGATCTCTGCCACATTGTGGAGATCCAGCTTGTTCATCATCCTCGTGCGATGCACATCCACGGTTTTGGGACTAATGAACAGGATGTCGGCGATCTCGCTATTGGTGTACCCCTGGGCCACCAGGATCAGCACTTCCCGTTCCCGCGGCGTTAGCCTGTGCGCGGGGTCCGCTGCGCCTTCGCCCGCTATCAAGGCGTCGAGCACCAGTCTGGCGATGGGGGGATAGAGATAGGAGTTGCCCTCATATACAGCGCGGATGCCCTTGACGAAATCGGTGTCGGCGGCTTGTTTGAGAACATAGCCCGCTGCGCCCGCCTCCAGCAATGGCAGCACGAATTCCTTGTTGCCATACTGGGTAAGCATGAGGATGCGCGTTTCAGGGAATTCTTCGAGAATGTAGCGAGTCGCCACCAAGCCGTTCATCTCGGGCATCATCACATCCATCACCACGACATCGGGCCGCAAATCTCGCGCTTTCTGAATGGCCTCGCGCCCGCTCCCAGCTTCACCCACCACCTCGATGTCATCATAGGTGCTCAGGAGCGATTTCAATCCCGAGCGCAAGATGGCGTGATCATCGACGAGCAGCACGCTAATTCTGGTCATTTTTCCTCACGAAATTCAGCGCATACGGAATCACGAAAATCAGGGTCGTTCCCTGGCCTGGCGTTGTGTGGATATCCATCTTGCCATTGAGCATGAGCACCCGCTCGCGCATGCCCAGCAGGCCAAAATGTCCTTTCGTGCTGTCGAGGGCGTGTTGCAACTCGAATCCCCGACCATCATCCTGTATCTCGATCCTGAGTGCATCTTCTTGCCAATCGATGACAATCTGCACGTGGCTGGCCTGGGCATGCTGGGCGATGTTATTGATGGCCTCCTGCATGATCCGGTAGATGCTGGCCTGGGCGTGCGAGGACAGCTCGCGCTGTGCGCCCCGGATGGTCATCTTGACCCGAACGCCGTTTTCACTCAATCGGGCGTCGGCGTACCATTGCACCGCGGGCGCCAGCCCATACTCATCCAACAGGCCCGGCCGTAAATCCATGACGATGCGGTTGACGCCCTCCAGCGTGGCCGCTGCCTGCATACGCAACACCTGCAATTGGGCCAGCACTTCCTGGTCATCCACCAGACGAGAAAGCGTGCTCAGCCGCACAATGAAATTGGCCAGAGACTGGCTGGTTTCGTCATGCAACTCTCGCGAGACCCGACGCCGCTCCTCTTCCTGAGCGGAGATGAGCTGGGCCAGAAGATGCTCCCGGGCCCGGCACAGATCTTCCAGCGCTCGGGAAGTCTCCTGCACTCGCATTTCCAAATTCTCACTTAGAGAGCGCTCGCTAGCGAGCAATTCCTGCAGGCGTTTGCGCATTATCTCGAAATTAGCCGCCAACTCATACACCTCGGCCGCGCCTTCCGGCTCCAATGGCTCATCCAAATTCCCGGCTGCAATGCGTTGGGTGGACGCCACCAGAGATTGCAATGGTCGGAAAATTTCGACAATGTGGAAGTGAATGAGGAAGAGGATGAAGATGATGAGAATCAGGCCAAATAACATTCCCCACTTGAACACCTGCCATCGGGTTTCATCTACAATGGAAGCGTTTTTCGCCAGAGCCAGGGCATAAGCGCCCGAGTGCGAAGCGGTTAACGGTGCGACCAATATGCGATAGCTGACGCCATCTTCGCGAATGGTGGCGGGTTGCAGTGCATCTCCAGGATCGCCGGATTGCGTTTGTGTGAGAATCTCGGGCGCATCGGGCGTTGCTTCTTCTGCAAAAGAGGTGACCATCACGCCGCCATCGGAGAGCATGATGACGCCATTGAAGCCGCCCGCAAGTTTTTCTAGAAAAGGCGTGTCGATTTTCTTGATGATGAGAAACGTTCCATCGATTCCGCCATCATTCTTGACATGAGGAGACGCAGCCATCAACCAGATTTTCTCATCGATTGTCACAATCTCGGCCACCGATTGGCCGTTGGCTCCCTTTTGCACCAAATCCAGCCCCATAACCGTCTCTGCATCCAGCGGCGGAGAGGTAGAAGATGTGTGCACCTTGCCATCTTCGGTAATGAGATAGATGCCGTCAGCATCGTGGGCGTTTTGATAAGCCGCCATCAATCTCCGACATTGTACATCATCATGATTATCGATGGCGTCATCAAACGCTTCGAACTCGGAAAGCAATTTGGCCTCATCCCTGAGATAATACAACTCATCCACAAACCAACCGCGCAGGGCGAGGGTCTGATGATAGAGCTCATTGTCGAGACACGCCTGCACTCGCCGCGTGGACATGATGCTGAGGGGCATGAGGAAGAGAAGCAGCAACAGCACCAGCAGCAACAAGATGATTAATTGTTTGACGGGCGTAGTAAGACGCCTCCAAAAAGAGATTGACACGCGGCTAAACCTCTGGAACGTACAGTTCTCAGCGATAATCGACGTCTCGATTGACTGGAAGACTGGCTTCTCTTATTGGGCTTGATAAAGAAAGCTATCTTACAGGCACCCCGATTATAACACCACTTTTCCCTGCCCGCCAGTCATCCCAAATAGCCCCAATGCAGAAAAAATAAGCATTTTTTGTAATATTATATAATTTTTACAGCATAAAGAGCAATGCAAGACGTGATTGCGCCGCCATTGCAGGACATTGACATGGTTTATCTTCTTTCAAAGCGAGCTTTGCAATTCCCTGTAACTGCTAACGTAGGCCTGTTCACTCGACACGGATAGGAGGAAACATGGATAAAATCTTTTTTGAATGACTTCGCATCTTCGTTCCCTTCGTCTCTGCGTGGCAAGAAAGGGCAATCCGGGCCAACCACCTTAGCAGTTACAATTTCCGCGTCAAACGTCAAAAAAGGGCCTTTTTGCCATGCTATGACATTAGAAGCTGTTATGCACTTTGGCCTCGTCAAATCGAGAATTCACATCATCTGCCAGCGGGATTCACCGCTGATAGCGCGGATGCGACAGATTTCCGCGAATTTTTTGGATTGAAAAAGGATTTTTTTCTGCGAAAATCCGCGACAATCCGATTTTCCAGCGTCTTCCGCGGCGAATCTAAAAGCGAGTGATATGAAGATGGTAAAAATTTGGCAAGAAGTTCATATTCGGACACCCCCAAATTAAATCGGTCGTCGTGACGTTCGCTACCAGCCTATGGTCGGATTATTCTGTACAATGTTTATTATTCGGCGAATGAGGTGACGCAACTTCACGTTAAAAACAATTCGGATGACGGACGGAATTTGTCCCTCTCTGGCGCTGATGTTATAATTTCGTGCTGATTTCTTTTGGAGGAAAATAACCCTTGGCTACATTTTTACTGATCGCCCAACTCATTCTCGGCATCGCCCTCACTGTTCTTATCGTCTTTCAGACGCAAAACAGCGGCGCGGGCAGCGTCTTCGGCAGCGATACCACCGTCTATCGCACCCGTCGCGGCCTTGAAAAGACGCTGTATCAGGCCACCATCGTGCTCAGCATCATCTTTGTGCTGCTGACGATGGTGACAGTGCGCGTCATTGGCTAAATCCCTTCCCCTGGTTCAATCCCCTTGAGTCGTCATGTACGCTGGCAGGCGGTGTTGGCCTTTTTGGGCATCCTGCTGGTCATTGCCCTGCTCAGTTACGCAACCTACACCTACACATCCCAAGAGGTCCCGGCCCGCGGGGGCGTCTTCATCGAAGGGGTCGCGGGCAATCCCCAATACATCAACCCGATCCTCTGTCAGTACAATGAAGTGGATCGGGATCTTTGCGCGCTGATTTTCAATGGTCTGCTGAAACTGGACGAAAAGGGCGATTGGCAGCCAGACCTGGCGGAGAGTTGGGAAGTTGGGCCCGATAGCGACGTTTTCACCTTCACCCTGCGCAGCGACATCCGCTGGCACGACGGATTGCGCATCACCGCGGATGACGTTCTGTTCACCGTGCAATTGATGCAGGACCCGGACCTGCCCGTTTTGCCCGATCTCGCCAACCTCTGGCGCTCGGTCATTGCGGCTAAAGAAGACGAACGCACCGTGGTCTTTCGTCTCTCGCAGCCTTACGCCCCCTTCCCCGATTACGTGACCCCGCGCTGGTTCGGCGTGCTGCCCAAGCATTATTGGGAGCGCTACGCGCCCGAGGATATCCCCCACGCCCAGCTCAACACCCAGCCCATTGGCAGCGGCCCCTTCAAACTGGTGGAGATCGACAGCCAGCACGCCCGGCTGGAGCCGGTGATCTCGCAATTCGACCAGCCGCCCTACCTGGATGCGCTGGAATTCCGCTTCTTCCCCGATTACCCCAGCATTCTGACAGCGGCCGAGGCGGGCGAGGTGCACGGCGTCAGCCGCATTCTGCCGGAATATCAAAAACAGGCCGAGGCGATTCCCGATCTTCAGCTCTTCACCTCGCCCATGCCCGGCTACACCATGGCGCTCTTCAACTTCGGGGCGGCCAACGTGCCATTTCTGACCGAGCAGGCCGTGCGTCAGGCCCTGGCCTACGGCCTGGATCGGGACAAGCTGCTGACCGAGGTCATCCCGGGCGTGGGGCTCGAAGCCGATAGCCCCATCCTGCCCGGAACCTGGGCCCACAACCCCGAAACGCCCAAATATCCCTACGATCCCGAGCGGGCCATGAAATTGCTGGATGACGCGGGCTGGGTGGATACGAACAACGACGGCGTGCGGGAAAAAGATGGACAGGAACTGGCTATCACAATCCTCAGCGATGACGCCCCCCACTCCATCGCCATCAGCCAGACCATGGCCCAGGATTGGGCTCGCATTGGCGTGCGGGCCACGCCGCAGCCCGTCTCCTTCACCGGACTGGTCACCGATTTTCTGGTTCCCCGCAACTTCGATGTGGCCCTGGTCTCGGTGGAGCTCATCGGCGATCCCGATCCCTACCCTCTGTGGCATTCCAGCCAGACAAGCCCCAAGGGACAGAATTTCGGAGGCTGGGACAACCGCGAAGCGGACATCCTCATGGAGCAGGCCCGTCTGACCAGTGATCGGGATGAGCGGCGTCAGCTCTACTTCGAGTTCCAGCGCATCTTCGCCGACGATCTGCCCGCCATCCTCCTCTACTATCCCCTTTACACCTACGGCGCTTCCACCGCGGTGCACGATATGGAAGTGGGGCGATTGAACGAACCCGCCGATCGGTTCAAGACCTTCGCCAGGTGGTACATCAACACCCGCAAGATCACCCGCACCGAGCGGCGCACCAGGTTATATCAAAAACAAACGCCATAAGCGGCGCGGCGGCCCGCCCCTCTCTCCCGGCGCTTTTCTCATGTCCGCCATCCCTTTCGTCGATCTCAAAGCCCAATACGAAGACCTGAGACCGGCCATCGACGCGGCCGTGGCCCGGGTGCTGGCTTCGGGCTGGTATGTGCTCGGGCCCGAAGTCGAGGCGTTCGAGCAAGCCTACGCCCGGCGGACGGGCTGCGCCTTCGGCGTGGGAACAGGTTCGGGCACGGGCGCGCTGCAACTGGCTCTGCTGGCCGCGGGCGTCAGGCCCGGCGATGAGGTCATCACCGTCAGTCACACAGCGGTGGCCACCGTGGCCGCCATCCGCCTCACGGGCGCCCGGCCTGTTCTGGTGGATGTGGACACAGATCGGTACACCCTGGCCCCCGCGCAGCTCCTCGCGGCCCTCACATCCCGCACAAAAGCCATCGTCCCGGTGCATCTCTATGGACAACCCGCGGACATGTCTCCCATCATGGATTTCGCCCGGGCGCACAACCTGACGGTCATCGAAGATTGCGCCCAGGCCGCGGGCGCCAGCTATGAGGGCAAGCCGGTGGGAAGCCTCGGTCATCTGGCCGCGCACAGCTTCTATCCCACCAAAAATCTGGGCGCGGCCGGCGACGGGGGGATGGTCACCACCAACGACGCGGCCCTGGCGGCGCGTCTGCGGGCCTTGCGTCAATACGGCTGGCGGCGGCGCTACATCAGCGACGAGACGGGCCTGAACAGCCGTCTGGACCCCATCCAGGCCGCAATCCTCGGCGTCAAGCTGCCTCGGCTGGACGCCTGGAATCAGAAACGGCGAGCGTTGGCCCAACGCTATCGCCAGGCCCTGACCGACACCGCCTGCGTCCTCCCCGCCCAATTCTCCGATAGCGAACACGTCTTCCATCTGTTCGTCATCCGTCATCCCCGGCGCGACGCGCTGATGGCTTATCTCAAACAGCGGCGGATCGGCGCGCTCATTCACTATCCCGTCCCCGTACACTTGCAGCCTGCGTATCGCGATCTGGGTTACGAGCCGGGCAGCCTGCCCGTCACCGAAGGCCTGGCGGGCGAAATCCTCTCCCTGCCCCTTTATCCCGAACTCCCGGCCGCGGCCGTCGAGCAGGTGGCGCAGGCGATCCGCGATTTCGAAGCGTCATCTTGAGGAAGCCCAGCCGCCAAAAATCTCCGCCATGAACAAATCCTCCTCGAACCTTCCCCTCATCGCCGCGGGCCTGGGCGTCCTGGGCCTGACCACACTCCTGTGCTTTCTGGCGATCGGCGGCTTCCTCGTATGGCGCACCGTCGAAACGCCCGCCACGACGGAAGTGGAACTGACAGCCC
>JALXAF010000045.1 GCA_026992375.1 Anaerolineae bacterium | reverse complement strand
TGATGTGCGCCACCAGGGGCTGGGCCAGCATGCTCGCCAGCACAGCCAGGGTGATCAAACTCAGCAGCAACAGATTGCCCACTTTGGAAGCCAGGGCCCAGGCTCCGTCGACATCCTTCAGCGCCAGCCGTTCACTGAAGGTGGGGATGAACGCGGAGGCCAGGGCCCCGCCCGCCACCAGGGTGAAGAGCAGATCGGGCAGGCGAAATGCGGCCAGATACGCGTCCAACTCGGCGCTCGCCCCGAATTGCGCGCCGATGACCATCTCGCGCACCAGGCCCAGGGCGCGGCTGACGATGAACAGCGCCATCACCAGGCTGGCTGCGCGGGCGATGCGGTTCATGGGCGTGGTCGAAGTCATCGATCTTGGACTTTGGACTTTGGACATTGGACTTCAATCATACCAGCGATGCGGGAGAGAAGGAAAAAGTCGGGAGGCGAGAAGTGCATTCCCTTCCTATGGTTGCCACATCCTCTTGCCTGCGCTACAATTCGATCAGTTGGCAACCCGATGCGATATCCCAGATGTCCTGATATGCCCGAAACAAAATCTATTGCCAGCGATATCAAACGTAAAACGTCAAACGTCATGCGGTTATCGGCAGCTCAGCATCCTACAATGAAGCAAGCATCGTTACAGCAATGTGACGTTTGAGGCTTGACAGCCTGCCTGAGCGAAGCTGAAGGTTTTTTACGGCCCTGGCATGTCTTCTGTTGGCGGCTCCAGCCTTCAAGGTTTGATATGTGAGTTGTATCGTCACTTTTCATTCTTCATTCTTCATTCTTCACTTTTCACTTTTCATTTTTCATTCTTCATTCTTCATTCTTCCCTTCCCATGCTCAGCTCCTACTACGTCATCCCGCAAACCCTTGAAGAAGCTCTCGACGCTCTGGCCGCCCATACGCCGTTAGGCCCGACCCGCCTCATCGCTGGCGGCACCGACGTGCTGGTGGAGATCGAACATGGCACGCCGCCCCCGCGCACCCTCATCGACATCTCCCGCCTGCCCGGCCTCGACCGCATCACCGTGGAGGACGGGATGGTGCACATCGGCCCGCTGGTCACCCACAACCTGGCCGTGGCCGATCCCGTCGTCAATGAGCGAGCCTGGCCTCTGCTGCGGGCCTGCTGGGAGGTGGGATCGCCGCAGATCCGCAACCGGGGCACCATCGCCGGCAACATCGCCACCGCGTCCCCGGCCAACGACACCATCCCGGCCCTGTGGGCGTTGGACGCCCGCGTCACCCTGGCCTCGGCCGCGGGCCGTCGTACCCTGGCCTTCCCCGACTTCTTCCACGGCGTGCGCCGCACCGGGGCTCGGCCCGACGAAATGATCGTAGACATCAGCTTTCCGCTGCCGCCCGAGACGGCCCGCGGGACCTTCATCAAGGTGGGGTTGCGCCGCGCTCAGGCCATCAGTCTGGTGAACATAGCGGTGATGTTGGATTTCGATGGCGATGTGGTGGCCGACGCCCGCATCGCGTTCGGCTCGGTGGCCCCCACCATCGTGCGGGCGACCGCGGCGGAAGAATCCCTGGTCGGGCGCAAACTCACGCCCGAGGTCATCGAGACCGCAGCGGGGCTCATTCAGGAATCCATCAGCCCCATTGACGACATCCGGGCCTCGGCCGAGTACCGTCGGCATCTGGCGGGAGTCATCACCCGGCGGGCCCTGGAGCAATTGGCCGAGGGCCGCGAGCGCAAGGGCTGGATCGAAGACCCGGTGATGTTGTGGGGCGACACCGACGGACATTATCCCCCCGCGCCAGCGTCGGCCCAACTACCCGCTCATAGCGATGTAACCCTGCGTCTGAATGGCCGCGTGGTCACCCTGCCCGATGCTTCGCATATCACCTTGTTGGACGCGCTGCGGGAGCGGGGCTTTTTGACCGGCGTCAAGGAAGGTTGCGGCGAGGGCGAATGCGGGGCTTGCACCGTGTGGTTGGATGGAGTCACTGTGCTGGCGTGCATCACGCCCGCGGCCCGGGCGCACGGGGCATCGGTGGTCACCGTCGAGGGATTGGCCGATGACTTCCGTCTGCATCCCGTGCAGGAGGCTTTCGCCCACGATGGCGCGGTGCAGTGCGGCTATTGCACGCCGGGCTTCATCATGTCCTCCGCCAGCCTGCTGGCCGAACGCCCTCATCCAGACGCCAACGAGGCGGCTCAGGCCATCACTGGCAATCTCTGCCGCTGCACTGGCTACACGCAGATCATCGAAGCGATTGTGGAGGCGGGGAAATAAAAACGCGTGAGACGCCCATCGCCATTATCGAAACCCATTTTTTGACACAACCATCGCCCTGTGTTAAACTCTGACGTTGCACCCTGACAGTTGAATACCCGACTGGATTCTCATCCAGAGGGGACGAGGGACCGGCCCGATGACTCCCCGGCAACCGTCCGTCCGATGTTCGAGCGGCACTGGTGCCAATTCCGGCAGGCAGCGAGATGCCTGGAAGATGAGAGCTAATGCTCAGTCTTGACCAGCGCGCCTCCGGGCGCGTTTTTTGTTGGCGTTTTCGCCGCCCAACAGCAATTCCAAATTTAGAAACCACAAGAGGCAAGGGCGCGATTTTCCCCCTCCCAGCCTCCCTTTGGCCC
>JALXAF010000044.1 GCA_026992375.1 Anaerolineae bacterium | reverse complement strand
CCCGGGCAGGTGGATCATCTCTTTGGGAATGCCGGTGCAAGTGTGGGTCAACAGGCTCTCCGCCTCATCGCCCAACAGGTTGATAATCATTTCATTGCTCATTTTATGAAACTCCTTTGAAGAAAAGGTAACTACTAAGGTCTCATCACCATTTTTGCCACGAAGACACGAAGAAGATGAAGGCACGAAGTGTTTTTCTTTATTTTTTCCTTCGTGTCTTCGAAAAACTTCGAGCCTTCGCGGCTTTTTGAGGCTTAAAGTCGAATACGTTAGCAGTTACAAGAAAAGACGCATTTGAAGACAGTTTGATTTGCAACGTGTAGTTAAGTTTATCATTTTTCTCTCGCTTTTCATAACTCATTCCCCCCATTTCACGCTCAGATCAACGCCCCGCGGCCCGGAGAACGATCAGCCAGACGCGGCTGTGAGGATCGTAATCAGATCATCCATCCACCCCGCGAGCAGGCTGGTGGAGAGGCCCTTGAGCGAAAGATGCCGATAGCGCAGCGCGAGCGCGCCGTCGGCCAGGATGAGATTGCGCACGCCCGGCGCCTCGGGAGAAAGCAGCCTGCGCAGGGCGGCGCGCGCCTCGGGCTGCGCCAGCAACATGCCCGCCATCTCCGGCTCATCGGCATAGATGGCCATCTCCTCGAAATCGGGCCCGGACGCGGCCAGGGGCTGACCAAACCGGGCTTCGTCGAACTGAAACCTGAAGCGCTTCATGCCCACAGCCATCCGAAAGCGCGTCGGGACAGGCGCCGCGATCTCCAGATGATACGTCGGGCGTTGCGGCGCGCCCGAAATGGCGTAGGCCGCTTGCATCTCATGCCCGCGATAAACGCCCGCATAGAGCCCCTTTTGCTCTTCGCTCCGCTGCAACGAAAACCCCAACGGCGTCAGCAAATCATCCAGCCGCTGACGAATGGCCGCATCGCCGCCACGGATTTTGTTCAGAATAGCGCGGGAGATCGCCGCCCCGGCCGCCAGGAAAATCCCCAGCCCCACCCAGGGACGCAGAGTCTCGGGCAGAGGCAGAAGCGCTACCAGAAACAACGTGGTCGCAGCGACGGTGATCAGGGCCGTCAGCAAGGCCAGAATCGTCACCAGCCGCGCCATCCAGCCGTTCGGGCCTGAAGAAGATGTTCGAGCCATAACCTTCGTCCCGCCGCCCCTCAGGACAGCGAATCCAGAAAAGCCTTGATCTTCCTGTCCGCACCCTCGGTGATGCAAGGCCCGTGGCCAAAGCAAGCCATCTCGAAAGTGAGTTTTCGCAACTTCGCCAGACTCTCGATGGCCTGTCTCTCATCGAG
The DNA here is from genome assembly GCA_026992375.1 of Anaerolineae bacterium. GTDB lineage: Bacteria > Chloroflexota > Anaerolineae > J102 > J102 > M2005. Next base: position 1,325 of record JALXAF010000044.1, on the reverse strand, counting down.
GGTGAAAAGACGCGGCGGCAACGAAAGCCGGTTATTGCGATTGATGATCGCATCGCCAGTGAGAAGAAGTCCATCCTGTTTGTGATAAAGCCCGATGTGGCCGGGGCTGTGACCGGGCAAATACACCACGGTGAATCCCTCCGGCGTCTTCTCTTTATCCAGCAGAAGCTCCTGCACCTCCTCAACGAAGGGTTTGTAGAGGCTGGCGATGGCGCGATTGCCAAGCCCCGCAAATCTCCCCGAAAAGGATCGTCGCACCGGCAAGGGTCTCTCGCCCGTGATAAAATCCGCCTCCGCGGCATGGCAGGCGATAACTGCATCCGAAAGTTCGATCAATCCCTTGAGCCCGCCAATGTGGTCCAGGTCGGCATGGGTGATGATGATCCGCCGCAGATCGGCAGGCTGCACGCCAATCGTGTTGAGCTCATCCAGCAGCTTGTTGTAGGTCCAGGGATAACCTGTGTCGATGAGCGTCAGCCCGCCGTCTCCCAGCCACAAGAAAGCGTTGACATTGCTCAGTTCAATACGAACCAGATGAGGATTGACCGTTTCCATACCGCTCCTTGTCTTTGATTTCTTTCACGATCTTGACGCCCGCGCTGGCCCCAATGCGGGTGGCTCCAGCCTCGATCATGGCTCGGGCGTCCTGGGCGCTGCGAATGCCGCCCGACGCCTTGACGCCCATGTCCGAGCCCACCACCCGACGCATCAGCGCCACGTCCTCGGCTGTTGCGCCCTTGCTGGCGAAGCCGGTGCTGGTCTTGACGAAATCAGCGCCCGCGGCCTTGGCGATGACGCAGGCTTCCACCTTCTCCTCCTCGGTCAGAAGCGCCGTCTCGATGATAACCTTGACGGTGCGTCCCTGGGCCGCGGCCACCACCCCGGCGATGTCCTGCTCCACCAAACGAAAATGCTTGCTCTTGAGCGCGCCGATGTTGATGACCATATCGAACTCTGCAGCGCCCGCCTCCAGGGCCCGCTGCGTCTCATACGCCTTAACCTCGGGCAGGGTCGCGCCCAGAGGAAAGCCGATGACCGTGGCCACCATGGGCTTTGCGCCCGCCAGCAAATGGGCCGCCAGCGGCACCCAGGTGGGATTGACGCACACCGACGCGAAACCGAACTCCGCGGCCTCGGCGCACAGTTGCCGAATCTGCTGCTCGGTGGCCTCCGGCTTGAGCAGGGTGTGATCGATGTAACCCGCGATGTCGGTGGGGACGTGATCCACACCCAGTTTGGAGCTGAGACGGCTGGCTCCCAGTGCGATCATATCCCGGGCCACGTCGGGGTGATGCACGATGCAATGCCCATCGCAGGCCCGTCCG
>JALXAF010000043.1 GCA_026992375.1 Anaerolineae bacterium | reverse complement strand
AATATGAATTGGCCCGGGTCGAGCCCCTGCGCGTCGAGCTGGAGACGTTTGTCGAGGCCATCAATCACGGCTACAACGGCCTGGTCAATGGCGAGGAGGGGCTGCGCGCGGTGTTCCTGGCCGAGCAGATTCTGCGGGCCAGCCACGAGCAGCGGGTGATCACCCTGCCGCCCTACACGCCCGTGCCCGCCCGGTATCAGGCCGCCCGCAACGGAAAGGATGCGGCGTGAGATGATCGCAAATGCGGGCGATGAAAAACGGCGTCTGCTCATCGTGTTGGGCGCGGGCGGTCACACCAAGCAAATGCTGCGTCTGGTGGATCTGCTGGGCCCCGACTTCGATTATTGCTACGTCATCCCCGATTACGATACGATCTCCGAGACCAAAATCCGCATCGCCGGGCCGGTGTATCGCATCAAACAGCCGCGGGAAAAGAGGCTTGGGAAGACGGACGGGCCGCTCACGGTCATGCGCAAGATGCCCGGAGCCCTGAAAACCGCCTGGCGCATCCTGGGCGACGCTCGCCCGGACGCGGTCATCGGAGCCGGGCCCAGCCTGCAAATTCCCATCGCCATCGCGGCCAAGGTGCGGGGCGTCCCCCACATCTTCATCGAAACCGCGTCCAAGATCGAGTTCCTCAGCTTTACGGCCCGCATCGTCTACAACTACCGCCTCTACGATCGCTTTTATGTGCAGTGGGAGCATCTCACCGAGGATTATCCCCGGGCGCGTTACGCAGGCAGGCTGCTATGATCTTCTGCACAGTGGGCACGACCGAATTCGATGATCTGGTGCGGGCCGTGGACGCCCTGGCGCCAGAGCTGCCAGAGCCGGTGCTCTTTCAGATCGGGCAGGGGAGGTATGAGCCCGAGCATGGCGAGTGGTTTCGTTTCAGCCCCGACGTCTCCGACTACATCCAGAAGGCCAGTCTGGTCATTGCCCACGGGGGCTTTGGCACCACGGTGGAGGCGCTTTATGCGGGGACGCCCTTGATCAGCGTACCCAACCCGGATCGCTTCGACAAGCACCAGGAGCAGATCATCCGCCAGTTCGGCGCGGAGGGCTATCTCATCCCCTGCTTCGATCTGTTCGATTTGCCCGCGGCCGTGGCCCGGGCCCGCAGCACGCGTCTGCGCCCCTACCAGCCGCCCGAAACCACCCTGCATCTTGAAATCCGGGCGTTTTTGAAATCGCTGCGATAACTTGCGCGGGCGACGCGGAGAGTTCGTGCGCGCCGGGCAAAAGAATGTCTCACGCAAAGGGAAAAAGGTCAGAAATAACCTCCCTTTTTCGTTGCAACACCTGCCAAGTAATGAATGTTCACAAATTAATCGGTCATCGTGGCGTTTGCCACGCCCGCCCTACAAAACAGCGCCGGATAAATCCGGCTAGCCCCGCAGGGGCGCTGTTTCTAGCCGGGAGACTTCATCCCCCGGCGCTGGCGGTAGGAGAGAAGCGCCCCGGGCCTATAACCAGATTATTTTGTCAATGTTCATAAAAAAGGCCCGGAAATCCATAATTCCCAGGCCATCTCAGACGCTTAATCCGCTTCGCCCACCTCGAAGCGGGCGAAGCGGCGGATTCTGATATTCTCACCCAGTCGGGCCACGGCGTTGGTGATCATATCCTTGATCTTGACATCGGGGTCCTTGATGAACGCCTGCTCCAACAGACAATTCTCATCGTAGAATTTCTTGAGTTTGCCCTCGATGATCCGATCCATGATGTGCTCGGGCTTGCCTTCTTCCGCCAACTGCTTGCGGTAGATGGCTTTTTCCTGCTCGATGACCTCGGCGGGAACATCCTCGGGCGTCAGCCAGCGGGGACGCGCTGCCACGATCTGCATCGCCAGATCCTTCACTAGCGCCTGGAACTCGGGCGTGCGGGCCACGAAGTCTGTCTCGCAATTGACCTCGACGATAGCGGCCATCTTGGCGCCAGGATGCACATAATGACCGACAAGGCCCTCTTTGGCCTCGCGACTGGCCTTTTTGGCCGCGGCGGCCAGACCTTTCTCGCGCAGAATAGTCACTGCCTTATCGAAGTCGCCGTCGGTGGCCTCCAGGGCCTTGCGGCAATCCAAAACGCCAGCGCCGGTGGCCTGACGCAGTTCTTTGACCATTTGGGTGGTGATTTTCATGATAGCTATCTCCTGCCATATAGTAGGGGTGTAGATATTTTTGATAATGCCAGACGCATTCTTTCACATCATTCTCGACGGCACCAAGACGCCTGTCTCTGCGTCCCGCAAGCGACGCAAGAAGAGCCTCAATTGGACCGTCGCACGCTCTTCGCCTTGCCAGAGGCGTAAAAAAGGCCCCCGAGCCCGCAAAGCTGTTCGGAAAAGGAACCCTGCGGAACGGCCTCGGAGGCCTGATGTCGTTTTATTTGCTTTCCGCTTTCTCGACGGCTTCCTCGACCTCTTCCGTCCCGGCGTCGGAGCTTTCGATGACCTCGGCCTTCTCAGCGGCCTCCTCAGCTTCCTCTTCGTCGGAACCAATGCCCGCTTCCAGCTTGGCCAGCGTAGAAGGCCCAAGCAGCTCATCCTCAGGACGATCTTCCGGCGGCGTCCACACCTGCGATGGCGCTTCGCCAGCCTCAGCACGTTCCTCTTCCTCTTCCGCCTCCAGAGTCTCGCGTA
>JALXAF010000042.1:2333-2648 GCA_026992375.1 Anaerolineae bacterium | reverse complement strand
GCCGATGAGGACCATGAAGAAGGGGATGAGGGGCGCGGTGAGGAGCAGCACGACGCCGGAGAGGAGATCGTTGGGGAAAACGGCGATGAGGATGGTGAGGGGCATGATGACGGCCAGGGCGACCTGGGGCAGGTATTGGCTGAACCAGGCGTCCAGGGCCTCGACGCCCGCGGTGAGGGTGTTGCTGAGCTCGCCGCTGCGCTCCTCGGCGGCGTAGCCGGGGCCCAGTTGCAGGATGTGGCGGGCGAGCCGGGCCCGGATGTCGGTTTTGACCCGCACCGCCAGTTGTTTGCCCGCGCTTTCGCCGCCCCAGGC
>JALXAF010000042.1:0-2323 GCA_026992375.1 Anaerolineae bacterium | reverse complement strand
GGCGAAGAGGAAGCGGGCCAGGGCCAGTCCCGCCAGCAGGAGCAGGAGCGGCGTCACGTCGGCCAGCGTTTTTTTCTGCAGAAAGACGCCGTCCACGATGCTGGCCAGCATCCAGGCCTGAGCGACGATGACGACGCCAGCGATGAAGCCCAGGCTGATGGTCAGGGCCAGCCAGCCTCGGGCCTGCATGGCTGCGGAGAGGAGGTTGCGATTGAATTTCATGGGAGCAATGGGCGAAAGGCAGTAAATGGGAGCTGGTCTATGGTAGAGCGTCATACGCCAAACGTCAAACGTCAGGTCGTTGTCGGCAACACGGCTCCCTGGAATGGGCCATGACATCGTTACAGCAGAGTGTTTGTCGTGCAATCATTTCCATGGTATGATCAGATATACTTCCCTCCTCGACGACATGCCCCGACTTTACTGATGCGAGCAATCCCGACTGAACTGCTCGGAAAATTGAAGTCTCTCCCGACTCCCCAATCGGATTTTGCCCACCACGGCTTCGAACCAAGCCAATTTGATATGGGGAAAGCCTGTTTGGTAACGTTCAGTTCGAGCCTGTTCGATAAGGTGTTGAAACGAGTTTCAGCGATTGAAGACGATTTTCGGTGGCCGTATGACACTACGCCCTTGAAGATATGCTCCACTCCGTCTGGGAAGAGATTCGGCGTGCATTTTCCTTCCTACGGAGGCGCCAGGATAGCGAATTCATTAGAGCAATTAGCGGCATGCGGTTATCAGTACATTTTCGGCTTGGGATTGGGGGGGACGCTCCAAGAGAGTGTGGATATAGGGGATATTGTTCTTTTGGAAGGAGCAATCCGGGGGGATGGCGTTTCCAGGTACTATGCACCGGTAGAATTTCCGGCGGTGGCTGATTTCGAGTTACTCGGTAAGTTGTCCGAAATGCTCAAGGCGCGTGAAGAAAAGCACCACCTCGGAGTGTCGTTTGGGACAGATGCGTTGTATCGAGAAGTCGAAGCGCTGGTCGACCGGTTGAGATATTTAGGCGTGCTGATTGTCGATTTGGAATCGTCGGCCTTTTTGACCGTAGGGCGCAGATTGGGATTGAAATGCTGCTGGTGTGGGGTGGTTTCTGATCGGCTTGTGGGGGCAGTGCATGAGGGGAACATTCACGCAGAGCACGTGGCTGATAAACTATTACGGCTCAATGACTACGTGCTTCAGGTGATAGAGAGCCTATAGTTTTGCGAGTGGCCTAGAAGTTGTTATGCACTTTGGCTGCGACAGATTTCCGCGAATTTTTCTGCAAAAATCAGCGATGATCCGATTTTTCAGTGTCATCCGCGGCGAATCGAAAGGTGATCGATACGAAAACGCTTGGAAATTGTGGAGGCTTCCGCCGTGCGTTCTCTGTGGGATGTCCTCGACTTCCTGTAAACAACTCGCCAGCGATAAAAACGCCCTCAACTCGCAAGCTGAGGGCGAAAAAATAGGTGAGTTGCACCTGGGCGCTCAGTACTCCATATCATGCTCCAGGGTCAGGCGCTCGCGGAATTTGTAGTAGCTCCAGCCCTGGTAGATGAGCACCAGCGGTGTGAAGATGAGAGCGACGATGGTCATGATCTTCAGGGTGTAGGGACTGGCCGAGGCGTTGTAGATGGTCAGGCTCCAGTCGGGGTTGAGGGTGGAGGGCAGGACGTTGGGGTAGAGGCCGATGAAGGCGGTGAACACGGTGGCGACGATGGTAAGGGCGGTCATGCCGAACGCCCAACCGTGGCGCTTTTCTCGCAGCAGCCAGCCCGCGGCCAGCAGCGCCAGGGCTGCGATGATGGCCATGAAGCCGGGGTTCGGGCCCAGGCCCTTGAACAGATCGGTGGTCATGTAGCCGCCAGCCACGAACAGCACCAACAAAATCAGGGTGATCCACCAGAACTTCATCGCCGCGTTGTGCGCCCGGGAGAGCACCGGCTCGCCCACTTTCAGCGCCAGGAAGATGGCCCCGTGCAGGGTGAAAATCGATAGCGCGGTGAGGCCGCCCAGCAGCGCGTAGGGGTTTAGCAGGCCCCAGAAGGAGCCCACGAAGTTCATGTCTGCATCCACTGGGACGCCGCGAATGATGTTGGTGACGGCCACGCCCCATAGCAACGCAGGAAGGAAGCTGCCGATGAAAATCGACCAATCCCAGAAATGACGCCATTTGGGATTGTCGCTCTTGCTGCGGTATTCGAAGGAGACGCCGCGCAAAATCAGGGCCAGTAGCATCAGCAGCAGGGCGATATAGAAGCCGCTGAACAGGGTGGCGTACCACTGGGCGAAGGCGGCGAACATGGCCCCGCCCGCGGTCAGCATCCACACT
>JALXAF010000041.1 GCA_026992375.1 Anaerolineae bacterium | reverse complement strand
TTGGCCAGCGTAGAAGGCCCAAGCAGCTCATCCTCAGGACGATCTTCCGGCGGCGTCCACACCTGCGATGGCGCTTCGCCAGCCTCAGCACGTTCCTCTTCCTCTTCCGCCTCCAGAGTCTCGCGTAGTTGTTTGCCCTCGATGATGGCGTCGGCCATCTTGCCCACCATCAATTTGATGGCCCGGATGGCGTCGTCGTTGGAGGGGATGACCAGATCGATGGGATCGGGATCGCAGTTGGTGTCCACCAGCGCCACGATGGGAATACCCAGCTTGTTGGCTTCTTTCACAGCCAGGTCCTCGCGGCGGGTGTCCACGATGAACAGGGCGTCGGGCAGTTTGGTGAGACGTCGCAAACCGCCGACCCGGCGCTCCAGGCGCTCGATCTCCTCGTTCAGCTTCAGCACCTCCTTCTTGGGCAGCCGATTGAACTCGCCCCGGTCGCGGCGCTGCTCCAGATCGATGAGATAATCGACGCGAGAGCGAATGGTCTTGAAGTTGGTCAGCGTACCGCCCAGCCAGCGCTTGTCCACGTAGGGCATCTCACAGCGATTGGCCTCCTGCACAATAATGGGAGCGGCCTGCCGCTTGGTGCCCACGAACAACACAACCTTGCCATCCTTGGCCAAATCGCGCATATAATCGTATGCTTTCTGCAGTTGCGAAACAGTCTGCTGCAGATCGATGATGTGCACCCCATTGCGCTCGGTGAAAATGTACTTGCGCATCTTGGGGTTCCAACGCTTGGTGCGGTGCCCGAAATGGACGCCCGACTCAAGCAATGTCTTGAGTGAAACAATAGCCATACAACATACTCCTGTTTGTTGTTACCTCCGCCTGGCTCCTTCGGAGCACCCAAACGGGCACATGCTCCTCTGGTCGCGCCAGACGTGTGGGATGAGATAAAGATTTGAGATGGTAAAAACGTCAAAAGCGGACGATATCCGCCCAATCAAAAAGTATAACGCAAGATCGCCCGAATCGACAAAAAACAAAAACCATGATGACAATAGTGGAAGTTTCGTGATATACTGTGCCCGTTACGCTGTCCAGCAATTCCAAATTTGGTCTGACGATAACCGTCCTTGTCTCTTGTGAATTCATTTGGAATTGCTGAGTCAAACCAACAATGATTTCGAAATCATGACCACATCCCATCGAAAACCAATTCCCGACCTTTCTCGGTACCAACGCCAGATGATTTTTAGCGGTCTGGGCAAAGATGGTCAGCGCAAGCTCGCGGCAGGCCGAGTGGCAATCATTGGCTGCGGCGCCACCGGCTCGGCGCTGGCCATGCTGCTGGCCCGAGCGGGCGTAGGCTTCCTGCGTCTCATCGACCGCGATTTCGTCGAGATGAACAATCTTCATCGCCAGATGCTGTTCAGCGAGGAGGACGCCGCCCGGGGTCAACCCAAAGCCGTGGCCGCGGCCGAACACCTGCGGACGGCCAATAACGACATCACCATCGAGCCAGTGGTGGCCGACCTCAATCCAAGCAACGCTCTCAGCCTCACGCGGGATGTCGATCTAATTCTGGACGGCACCGACAACTTCGAGACCCGTTATCTTATCAACGACGTGGCGCTGAAACTTGGGCTGCCCTGGGTGTACACCGGCGTCGTCGCATCCTACGGCACATCCGTCACCCTCATCCCCGAAGGCGCGGCCAAAAAGACGGGACGAGACGCCACGCCCTGCTTACAGTGCATTTTAGGCCCAGAACCGCCCGGCGGCGGGCCAACCTGTGATACGGCTGGCGTCATCGGGCCCATCGTCACCCTCATGGCTTCCATCAGCGCGTCCGAGGCCCTGAAACTGCTCTCGGGCAAAGGCGAGATCAACCGCGGCATGATTATGGTGGATCTGTGGGACAACGATTTCGAGCAATTCGGCATCGCCCGACGCAATCCCCAGTGTCCGGCCTGCGGCAAAGGCGACTATCGTTTCCTGAATGCAGAAACGGGCAGCAGTAGCGCCGCACTGTGCGGGCGCAACGCGGTGCAGATTACCAATCCCGGTGCGCGACTCTCACTGCCCCGCATCGCCGAACGGCTACAAGCCCTGGGAGACGCATCTTTGAACGATTATCTGTTGCGGGCGCACATCGACGGCTACGAATTCACCATTTTCCCCGATGGCCGAGCCATCATCAAAGGCGTAGATGATCCCGACTTGGCCCGTAGCCTGTACGCCCGCTATGTGGGCGCATGACGGATGCTGGGTTGTATAGAACGCAGAGGGAGTAGGCATTTTCACCAGCGTCGGAGCGTCTCGTCAGCCGTTGGACTGTTCCGAAAATAGATCTCACGCAAAGACGCCAAGGCGCAAAAGGAAAAAGAAGCAAAGAATTCCTTGCGGCTTTTGCGCCCCTTCGGCCAGGTCCTTCACTCCGTTCAGGACAGGCTCAGGACATGCTTTGCGTGAGCCTTCACGTCATTTCGAGGGAGCGCACCTGGGAGATTCCTCCTCCCTGCGGTCGTCGGAATGACGTAACAAGGGATTTTCGTCCGTATCGGCGTGCAGCCGCTCATGTCGCCTGCTATGAAAATAAAGTAATCAGTGATCAGTTATCAGTAATCAGTGGAATTCTGCGAAGCATCTGCGAAAATCTGCGTTCTCATTTTCATCGGTATCGGCGCGGGCGTGCCC
>JALXAF010000040.1 GCA_026992375.1 Anaerolineae bacterium | reverse complement strand
CCAACGATTCCTATCTTTTTGCATTACCAGAACAAAGTTTGGGGCGTCTATGCGTGTCGAGGGCGGAGGGGAAGAGATGGGGTTTCTTTCGATGGGAATAGGACTATTGGCATTGCTGGCGGCTGTGGCGCTGCTGGCTGCGTGCGGCGGCTCGCCCGAGGCGCTTGTCGTTTCGGCCCCGGCCAACCTCCGCCCTCCGCTGCAGGCCCTGGCCCCGCAAATTCAGGAGGCGATGGGCGCACCGGTGATTTTCAACTATGGAGCCAGCGGAAAACTGGCCCACCAGGTCGAACAGGGAGCGCCCGCCGATGTCTTCATCTCGGCCAACGCCCGCTATGTCGATGACCTGATGTCCCAGGGGATGCTGGTCTCCGATTCGAGGGCGGTTATCGCCCGCGGGCGGCTTGTGCTCTGGTCGCCTCATTCCGGGCTGGCACTTTCGGGCATCGAGGATTTGAAGCGGCCCGAGATTCGCCGCATTGCCATCGCCAATCCTGATCACGCACCGTATGGAATGGCGGCGCGCGAGGCGTTGCAGGCAGCGGGATTGTGGGATGCCGTCAGCCCGAAACTGATTTATGGCGAAGATGTCACCCAAAGCTTCGAATACGCCAGCGCCGGGAACGTCGATGTCGTCATCATCCCCCTTTCGATGCTTGAGAAGGATGCGCCCGGCCATTGGATCGGTCTTCCCCAATGCCTGCACCACCCCCTCGACCAAACTGCGGCCGTCGTCATGGAATCCAAACTCCCTGACGCGGCCCAGCGTTTCATCCAACTCCTGCTCAGTCCGGCCAGCCAGAAGGTTTTGGCTCAGTACGGCTACACGCTCCCCAACGAGGACGCACAATGAACTGGGATGCACTGCGACTTTCCCTGCAAATCACGCTGATTGCCACGGTGATTATCGCCGTTTTGGGGCTAGCGCTGGCGTTTTTGCTGGCCCGGCGCGATTTCGCGGGCAAAACCCTGTTGGAATTGATCATCGCCCTGCCGCTTATTTTGCCTCCCAGCGTGCTGGGCTATTACCTGCTGGTGATGTTGGGGCGTAATGGCCCGGTGGTGCGCTTCCTGCATCTGGAATTGCTCTTCACCTGGCCCGCAGCCATCATCGCAGCGGTGGCGGTAGGCCTGCCGCTGATGGTGCTGACTGCGCGCAGCGCCATCTACGACATCGATCCGGAGATCGAGAATGCGGCACGGCTCAGCGGTGCATCCGAATGGCAACTTCTGAGGTACATCACCCTGCCTATGGCTCGACGGGGCATTCTTGCCGGGCTGGTGCTGGCCGCGGCCCGGGCGTTGGGCGAGTTTGGGGCCACTCTGATGATCGCAGGCAACATCCCCGGCCGCACCCAGACCATGTCCATGGCCATTTACGACGCGGTGCAAAACCGCCAATATGATCAGGCCAATCTGATGGTGCTGGTGATGACCTCGGTGGCCTTTGCCGGATTGTGGCTGGCCATGCGTTGGGGATATGGCCAGCGTCAGGCCCGCACCCAACGCCGCACATCCCTCTCCCGATTTAGCGTCAAAGATCTCATCCACACCCCAATACCCAATATCTGATACCTGCTCACCTACTCTCAGCACTCCCATGAATATGCCATCATCGCCGTCGATAGGATGAGACGGGGCGCCCCGGGCGTAAGGGCCTTGCCGCTGCGCCGATCTCCTGTAGCCCGGTGGAATAGTTCAATCCCGGGCCAATGTGCAGAATGAGGATAGCTTTGATCGGCATGGTTCATTCTCATTCAAAACCATCTTTACAATTTCTCCGTCAAACGTCATACGCTGATTGACTGACAAAAGTCAGCCTGGCGTCTAAACCCGCCGATTAAAATCAGGGCTAGGGGCCTTTGGCCGCTCGTCGACCTGCGCCGACGCTTTTGGCTCCCGTTTTGACGAGGAAAATACCGTCCCCGCAGGGGGACGGGTGGCGGAACGCCTGTAGAACCGAATTCATTCGGCGAGTGAGGCGGCGGAACAGGATTTGTCAGTCAACACGCGTCATACGTCAAACGTCAAAAAGAGCCTTTTTCGCCACGTTTTGACGTTTGACGCTTTACGTTTGACGTGCTTTGCCAGGCGTTGACCATATTGAAATTGTAAAGCTAAAGGAAGGACGAATAGTGATAGTTCACGGAGAAAAACATCTCCAAATCTCACCTTTTTCTTCCTCCGTGTACTCTGTGCCTCCGTGTTGAGGTTTTTTCGGTGGAGCCAACTATAGATTTTGCTGGAAGATCGGCTTGGCGCCAGATATTTTTATCAATCTGGTTTCACTGCAAATAAACCATGCGTTAACAACTAATTGTTGTCGCTCATCGCGCAATGGATGGGAGACTGAGGCTCAAAGCGCGAGTTGCATGGCCGCGCCAATGCTGAAGAGGATAAGCATTTGGCCCGGGCCATAGGCGAGCCACACGATGTCATGATGCAGCGGCAGTTCGAGATCGCCGAACATGGCTCCAGCCAGGATCATATCGCTGAGCAGAAAGAGGAACGCGCCCAGCGCCAGGGGAAGCAATAGGGGTTGTTGCAGGCTCGCACCCAACGCCAATCCGGCGGTGGCAGCAAGGAGCAGCGCATAGGGCAGAGCCGCCCAATGCAAGATCGAAGGCTGCGACTGGCCGCGCATTGCCAACACATACCATCCGCCCAGGGCCGCCAACCAGAAGAGGAGCAATGATCTCCACACCGGGACGGGCCTGTGGAGTGAAAAACGATCGAGCAGAAAGAGGATGCTCGAGATATAGAACAAATGCCCAATCGCAAAAGCACCGATGCCGCCCAGGGTTGATTTCGTGCGGCTGCGAGAGATGAGCTGGGCCAGGAACAGATCACCAATGAAACCGAAGGTGACGCCCGCGGCCATCAGCGTGGCGTACATCTCCACGCCCGAGCCCGCAGCCGCCAGCCGCCAGCTCCATCCTGCAATCATCAGGATGAATGATGAGGCCATGCGCGTCCAGCGGGGCATGCGGCGATTCTCGCGGGGAGAGCCGAAGATGAAGCCGCCGAACAAAAACGCCGCCCACAGCGCCAGCAAGATGAGTAGCCATGCGCGTTGAAACGGCGGAAGGATGGAGAGATTCATGGGCGTTATTGTAGCGCAAAACGAGATTGCAGGTATAATAGAAACATGTTACCCACCGGACACATCGAATGGACCTGGGCTGGTCTGAATTTGATCCAGCGTCGCACCGGCCTGTTCGAAGATGCTGACTATCGGCTGATAGCGCTGGCGGTGATGGCCCCGGACCTGATCGACAAGCCCCTGGCCTGGTTCGTCTTTCCCGACGCTAACGCTGCGCTCTTCTTCGGGCACACGTTGCTGCTGCATGGTCTTGTGTGGGCCGCGGCCGCGGCCACGGGGCGATGGCGGCGCTGGCTGCCCTATCTACTGGCCTTTTCCGCCCACCAGATCGAAGACAGGATGTGGGGGTTCACCCAGACCCTGTTATGGCCGCTACGCGGCTGGCGATGGCATCCCTGGCGGCATGTGAGCACGCCCAACGAGATGTTGCACGCCTATCTGCAAATCATCGTGCAGGAGCCGATTTTGATCACGCTGGATGTCATCGGCGTGGGGCTTCTGCTCTGGTTCTTGTGGGATCGCAAGTTGTTGACGCGCGAAGGGCTTCTTCACTTCTTGCGCACCGGACGCCCGCCCGCTGATTCCGTTCCCGCGGAGCAGAGAATATGAGAGTTATCGCTGGCAGCGCCAAGGGACGCAAGCTGGAGTCAGTTCCGGGCGACGCTGTGCGCCCCATCACCGATCGCGCCAAGGAGGCCTTGTTCAGCATTCTGGGAGACGAGGTGCGCGGCGCTCGGGTGTTGGATATGTTTGGCGGCACCGGGTCGGTGGGGATCGAAGCGTTGAGCCGGGGAGCCGAGCATGTCACCTTTGTCGAACGCTACAAGCCCGCGCTGCGGGCCATTGGCCGCAATCTGCAGCACACGCGCCTTGTGGATCGGGCCTATGTGGTGCGGGGCGACGCGTTCAAATATCTGCAGAGACAGAACATTGGACCTTTCGATATCATCTACGTGGCGCCGCCTCAGTACAAGGGGCTGTGGTTGGACGCCCTGAAGATCATTGACGCCCGCCCGGGCCTGCTCACGCCAGAGGGTCAAGTCATCGTGCAGATCAACCCCATCGAATACGAAGAGCCTGAACTCGACAATCTGAAGCGTTTCGATACGCGTACGTATGGCAGCGTGCAATTGGATTTCTATGCGATGAACGTCGAGGATGCGGAGGACACGCCGTAGCGATTTTTATGAAATGGGTGTGTCCAATTTCGGTTGGAAGCGTTTGCCACGTCCGCCCGGCGATGAAGTCGCCGGGCTACAAAACAGCGCCGGATAAATCCGGCTAGCCCCGAAGGGGCGCTGTTTCTAGCCGGGGGACTTTATCCCCGGCGTTGGCGGCAGGCGCGAAGCGCCCCGCCAATGAATGGATTATTTTAACTTTCCAACTCATTTTGGACACACCCTTATGAAATGAGCAGGGGCTGTTTCAGCTCCTCCAGGATGTTCTGGATTTCATCGGCGGCCTGCAGATAAGCGGGTTGCTCCGGATAGTTGTGTCGTATCGTAACTGCTAACGTACTTAGCTTTGAGTCTCAAAAAGCCATGAAGGCCCGAAGTTTTTCGAAGGTGCGAAGAGAAAAGTAAAGAAAAACACTTCGTGCCATCATCTTCTTTGTGTCTTCGAGGCAAAAAGTGGTGATGACACCTTAGTAGTTACGCCATATCTGCTCCACACCCCCGATAAACAGCCTGGGATTGACTTCGGCCAGGCCTCGGATGCGCTGCCGCCAGCCCAAAACGTCGACCAAAACAAAAGTCGTTCTACTGAGCCCCGGAGCCGAAGGACGATCTGCATCGCCAAGTCTTTCATCCTCCCGAAATTGGACACACCCACCTGATTTGTGTGTAGACCAGCGTTGCGCATGTCCGCCAGGGACGAGCCAGTCTCCCCCTGAAATCCAATTGAACCAATATCCGACTTGCTTCCGTCTTGTTTCTATTATCGCTCCAGGAGCCGCCTCATGAAACGCTGGATCGCCATCATCCTCACTGCAATCGTCTCCATTTTGCTCATCTCCCTAATCGGTGGCTATTTCTACATGCTTCCTACTTTCAAAGTCGCTACCGGCTATACGGCTAAAGTCATTTGCTCCAACCACAATCTTACCGGTCAGAGCATTGAAGCCGCTCTGGCCGACATGCCTGATAATCCCCTGGTGCCTTTTCTGAAGCCCCGGGTGGAGGCGAATGGGCTTTCGGCCACGCTGTGGGGCTGGGCTGCAAAGCAAAAGGCCATCTATCGCTCGGGCCTGGGCTGCACCTTGCTGGCCGGAAAAGGACCCTTCGAGACCCGCACAGCCACACTGCCCCCGGCCGCGCCCCTGGATCCGGCTCGGCCCTGGCCAGTGGGCGACGCTGTGGATTATCAACCTGACCCGGCGTTGGAGGTCGTATTGGATGAGGCTTTCTCCGAACCCAATCCCGAGAACCCTCGTCGCACCCGGGCCATTGTCGTGGTCAAGGATGGTCAGATCATCGCCGAACGCTACGCCGAGGGCTACGGCAAGGACACGCCCTTCCTGGGCTGGTCCATGACCAAGAGCGTCACCCATGCTCTGTTAGGTCTGCTGGTCATGGATGGCAAGCTGGACATCATGGCCCCGGCCCCCGTATCCGAATGGGCCTCGCCCGACGACCCCCGCCACGCCATCACCACCGACCAGCTCATGCGCATGAGCAGCGGCCTGGAATTCAACGAGGATTACGGTGATCTCACCGTGGGCGTCACCCAGATGCTCTACAACAGCAGCGATATGGCCGCGTATGCCGCGAACATGCCTCTGGCTGCGCCTCCCGACACCGTGTGGAATTACTCCAGCGGCACGGCCAACATCCTCTCCCGCATCATCCGCGATGTGATAGGCGGGGATATCAACGTGTATTGGAACTTCCCGCGGCGGGCGCTCTTCCATCGCATCGGCATGAACAGCGCCGTGCTGGAGCCGGACGCATCGGGCACGTTCGTGGGGTCATCCTACATGTACGCCACGGCCCGGGATTGGGCCCGCTTCGGCCAGCTTTACCTGCAAGACGGCGTTTGGGATGGCCAACGCATCCTGCCCGAGGGCTGGGTGGACTACGCTCGCACGCCTACGCCCCCTTCACATGGGCAGTACGGCGCGTTGTGGTGGCTGAATCGAGGCTCGGGTGACAACAAAGAGTGGGAGGGCGTACCCGATGACGCCTACGCGGCCGAGGGCCATGACGGCCAGTATGTGGTGGTCATCCCCTCCTGCAACATGGTCATCGTACGGTTGGGCGTCAGCCATCATGGCGCTTGGGATGAGACTGCGTTTCTGCAGAATGTGCTGGCGGGACATTGTATCAACAATGATTGATGCACAGCGCCCGCCGTCTGGAAGTCGGATCAATGGCCTTCGGCTGCGCGTTGGTCTTCATCAGCGTTTGCCAGCAGCCACGATCCGTCCCTCCCCGGGGGAGACGGGCGGCGGGACGCCCTGATATCTGAATTTATTCGGCGCGCATAAACCTTAGAAGATCGACTAAATGATGCAGTCGCCGCTATCTTTTGGGTGCGTTCCAATTTGGGTGCAAATTTGCATTTCTTGCCAGAACCTGCCGATTGAAATCAGGGCTGGGGGCAGCCCCCTCCTTTTGTTCCTCCCCCGCTCCGGGACGGGCTGGGGAGGAGACCGCTTGTCTGCCTGCGCAGACAGGCCAATTTGCGCCCGAAGATGTCCTCGCAGGAGGACATGCGGCGGAACGCCCTCAGAACCGAATTCTATTCGGCCAGTGCGCCCCAATTTTGGAACGCACCCCTATCTTTCGGGGTGGTTGACAGAAAACTCGAATTCTAGTAATGTTTATAGCATGAAATCTAGAATTGCGGCCTCCTGGCAGCATCTGCGACGACAACCGCTTCACAAGCAATTGCGGCTGTTACGATGGAACGCGCCCATGGTCGTGCTGGCGCTGGCCGCATTGCATCAATTTTTCGTTCAGACGGTTATCCGTCCCCTCAACTCATCGGTGGGATGGTGGCTGGAGGTGTTGGTGTATACGCTCACGGGCAGCATTGTGGCGTGGTGGGGATTGACGTACATCGCCAGGAACGCGGACAAACAGGCGGAGACGGAAAGGGAGCTTCGTCGCGCATTCGATGAATTGGAGGACAACCATCAGAAGCTTTTGGCGCTGGATCGCTACGGACAATACATCGCCGCCGCTCCCAATGAAGATGAGGTCTACAAAGTGGCGGTTCAGGCCCCCACCCAATTGGCCGGAGCGCAATCAGCCACCATCGTCACCTTTGATGAGGAAAAGCGGACCTTGAATTTGGCGATGGCCTGGGGGCTGAGCGAAGACTACGCCCAGAGTTTGCGCAATCATCTGGATTATGACGTTTCGGCGGAGCGTTGCCGCACATGCTCGGTTTTGCACGCTCATGTGGATAGTGATTGTCCGCTGTTTGCGGGCGTGGCCGAACAGGCCCGCACCGATGGCATTCATTCCCTCGTTTGTGTGCCCATCAACACCGATCAGGAACGCGTAGGCGTGCTCACCGCCTATTTTCCCTCGGCCGACGGCCCCAAAGAAGAGCAGGCTTATCTGCTCAACATCCTGGGCGGAGTCATCGCCTTCGCCGTCGATAGCTTGCGCTCGAGAGAACGACAGATGGAGGCGCTGCATTCGCTGGATAACGTCTCTCGCAGCCAGCAATCGTTGGACGCGCTGGCGTCTCAGACCTTGCAGGTGGCCATGCGCGGCTGGAAAGCCCAGGCGGGAGCGATTTTCCTGTATCTGCCCGAGGAAGAGCGTTGGATATCATTGGCTCAGGAAGGCTTGGACGGCGTGACGTCAGCTCGGTTCGCCTTCGCCCAGACGTTGGCGCAAGAGGCTTTCAGTCAGCAATCCCTCATTTTGCATCCGGCTATGTTTGGGCAGCCGCACGAGTTGGGCTCCGCTGCCGCGTTGCCCCTCATCACCGAAGGACAGAGTTTTGGCGCGTTGTTCTTGGGCGCTCATCGCCAGCATGGCTTTTCGAAACAACACTCCGATCTGCTGCAAACCATTGCACACCAGATATCCCTGGCTATTCGCAACGCCCAACTATACGCCGAATTGCAGCAGACGGCCATGCTGCGGGAACGCTATCGTCTCGCCCGGGAATTCCACGATGGCCTGGCTCAGACTCTGGGCTATCTGGGACTGCAAATCGATCGTATCGAGCGCATGTTTCAGAAGAGACAATACGATAATCTCGAACGGGAAATCAATGAAACCCGCCAGATAGTGCGCTCGGCGTACATGGATGTGCGAGAAGCCATCGAAGGGCTGCGTCTGCGCTGGGATGATCCCGAACAACTGGCCCGGAATCTCGAAACTTATGCTCGTGACTTCGCCCGGCAAGCGAATCTGGACGTGACTTTCACCGCTTCGTCTGCAGACCTGACCGCGCCCAGCCGCATCAGCTTGCAACTGCTGCGCATCGCCCAGGAGGCCCTCACCAACGTGCGCAAGCACGCCCAGGCCCAACGCGTGGATGTGCTAGTCTTGCGGCGGGGGGACGAACTGGAGTTGCGGGTGGCGGATGACGGCGTCGGGTTTTCCGATGCGCCCAGGCGGAATAGCGGGCATCGCAGCTATGGACTCACATCGATGCGCGAACGGGCCGAGAGCATTGGCGGTCGTCTTTCCGTCGTCACTGGGCCGGGACAAGGCTCTGTGATTACGGTGACGGTTCCCATGCCCTCTGCTCCCGCACCCGACTCCTTCGAAACGTCACTTTCTGAATCACTCCCAATGACATCATGATTCG
>JALXAF010000039.1 GCA_026992375.1 Anaerolineae bacterium | reverse complement strand
CGCTGCTCTACGCTCATGCTGGCGATGATCTCCTGAACCAGCGCGTCGGTTTCTTCGGATGTGCGCCCGGGCGGCGTTTCGCCTTCCTGGGCGTAGCCCATGGCCGCGGGCGACAGGCCCGCCAGCAGAAGGATGGAGAAGATGATTTGCAGGAGCTTCAGACCTCGGCTCATGTTGAAAGTATAGGCGGATGCAGCCGGATCGTCAACATTTCCCCTACACCAACGCCCGCAATTTGTCCAGTCGATTGCCGGAGAGCGCGTGGCCTGCGGTGAGGATGCGGATGACATCGTAGCATTGCACCAGGGTGCGGGCCACTTCCCGCTCGGCCTCGGGCTCGGTCACCAGTTCCAGCGCGGCAATGGCGAACAGGCCGTGCAGCAGCGCGTCCATGGCCTCCTGATTGTACCATTCCACGCCCTGATAACGATTGACGCTCAGGAATTGCCGCACGTCCTCATCAGCCAGCAGGCCCGCCAGCAGTCGCCCGGGGCGGGCCGAGTAGGGTCGGGCCATGATGCTTTCGTCCAGATGCCAGTCCCGCCAGCCGATGAGCGCACCCGTCAGCGTGGCGATCTGCCCGGCGCGGAAGCCGGAAAGCCCCAGCTCCTGCAAGGCGGCGCTGAATTCGCCTTCGAGCATCCAGTCGTGATACAAAACCCGCGCCGCGGGGGCCTCCTCCGGGGCGACTTCGTCCAGGCGGTGCAGCAATGCGTAGCCGATGAGCGACAGCCAGGCCGCATCATCCTCATCCTGCAAGCCCGCCAGCAGATACCGCACCGCGTCCCGGTATTTTTTGGAGCGGGGCCAGGGGAAGCGTTGGGCGATGTGGGGCAGGCGCAGCGCGGCCCGCAGTTCGACGAGGATCTGCGAGGCGAGGAGTTTGAGATTTGGGATTTGGGATTTGGGATTTCGGATTTTGGATTGGGAATTTTGCTTGCTCTCCCCAACCGACTGCTCACTGCCAACTGCATCCTGTTTACTGCTTACTGAATACTGCTCACTGCTTACTTGCTGCAATCGCCGTCGCAGGATGTCCACGTCGAGGTCATCATCCTCATCTTTCGGCTGGGCAAAGGCCCGGGCCTGCTCCAGGAAGGCCAGCAGCTTCGCCTCCATCTCTTGATCCCAGGCGGCTTCATCCCGGGGCGCGGGCCGATCCGAGCGGCGGGCCAGCAGGTCGCGTAGGGTCTCGCCGTTGAAGATGGCCCGAAAAGCCCCGTGCAGCGGGCGCAGGGACTGCTGTTTGAGATAGAGCTCGATGCTGGGAACGCCGCGGCCGTTCAGCTCCGCCGCGGCCTGGGCGTAGCGCCCGTCGCTGTCGTACATGATGCGCCAGTCCAGATACACCCGCCGCTGATATGCGCCCAGTTCGGCGTAGAAGCCCTCCCGCACCAGTTGGGCCGAGTTACGGATGTACTCCAGGCCCGAGACCAGCTCGCGAAAGATGACGAAGGCCGCGGGCGCATCGGGCAGGGCCAGCCCTTGGCCAAAAGATTCCTGACGCAGGGTTTTGTCCGGGCCCTTGAAGGGCGCGGAGATGCGGAGATGGCCGCTGGCGTCTGCGAATTTGTTGTGGTAGAGCACCAGGGCCCGTTGCTCGCCCACGCGATTGGAATAAGCCAGCACATCCTCGTTCACCCCGGCTTCGGTCTCGAAATCGTAGAGCCGGAAGTTGGCGACATCAGCGAAAAGATAGCGGCGCTTGAGTAGGGGGACGATTTCCCGGGCATGGCGCTGCATCAGGGCCGCGTCGGGCGTCTCGTCCCGATAAGAGCGGCGGTATTCCATGCCGTACTTCTCGGCGTAGCCCTCGAACTGGCCGTGGCCGATCATGGGCAGGCCGGGCACGGTGGCCATCACCGTGAACACGCCGAAATACTTGTCCCCCTTGCCGAATTGCTCCACCGCCGGCTCTTCATCGGGATTTGTCATAAAATTGACATAGCGTTTGAGGATTTCGGGATCGAAAGCCAGGGTTTCGCGAATCTGCCCCCGATATTTGTCGTTGTCCTCATCCCGCATCATGTGCATGAACGCGCTGTTGTACACCCGGTGCATGCCCAGAGTGCGCACAAAGTAGCCCTCCATCAGCCAGAAGGCCTCGGCCAGCAGCAGGGTGTCGGGCGCCTCTTCGGCGATGCGATCCACCACCTCCCGCCAGAATTCTTTGGGCATCAGCTTGTCGAACTCGGCTTTGGTCATGGCGAAGGCCGCCCGGGAAGGAATGGCCCCGCCCTGGCCCGGTTCGGGCCACCACAGCCGCTGGATGTGACGCTTGGCCAGGGTCATGGCCGCGTCGAATCGGATGATGGGGAACTGGCGGGCCACGTGCAGGATGGTCTGAATCACCGCCTCTCGGGTCTCGGGGTTGAGATAATCGAGCTGGGCGGTGTCGTTCCAGGGCATGGTTGTGCCATCATTGCCATGATAGATGTAGCGGACGTCGCCGGTGTGGCGATCCAGCCGCTTGAACACCACGGCCGCATCGCTGTGATCGTAGTAGTGATCTTCCAGAAAGATGCCCACGCGGGGATCATCGCTGAGATCGGGCCCGTTGAAGGTGTAGTTGGGAAAGGGGCTGTAATCCAGAGCCAGAAAGCGGTCGGGGTGTTCGATGACCCAGCGGGAATCGATGGCCATGTGGTTGGGCACCATGTCG
>JALXAF010000038.1:6758-8909 GCA_026992375.1 Anaerolineae bacterium | reverse complement strand
GGTCGGGGTGGGGGCAAAAAGGAGGCCGGGAGGGGTGAAATCGCCTCCTTTCCGCTTGCGAATTCTAAACTTGGACTTGCTACTTCATTCGGCGGAATGTTGACATTCGGCGTCGCCCGTGCCACAATGCCCCCATGTCGAAATTCACCGATCCCGTTCCCTTTCCTCCGGCCTGGCTGGCCGAGCTGGATGCGCTGGAGGCCCGCTGGCAAGGGGGCGACGCCGCCACCCAGGCCGACATCGATGAGTCGCTGGCAGTGTGGCGCAGGCGCTTGAATCGCCCGCCCCGGCCGGACGAGGAGCGCTTCGATATCGTGAACGCCGCGGGCGAGCCGCTGGGCCTGCTTGCTCCCCGCTGGTTCGCGCATCTCACGGGCCTGCGACATCGAGTGGTGCACGTGCTGTTGACCACGCCGCAGGGCCTGCTGGCGCTGCAAATGCGGGCCCACGACAAGCCCGAGTGGCCGGATCGGCTTGACACCACGGTGGGCGGACATCTCAAGGCGGGGCAGAGCTGGGAGGCGGGCGTGATGACCGAGATCAATGAGGAGATTGGGCTTGCGCCGGAGGATCGTCATCGCTGGCTGGCCGAGACGCTGCTGACGCCAGTGGGCGGGCCCTTCGAGCGCTACAATCGGGACGAGGGCGCTCCTCCCATCCGCAACAGGCAGGTGAATCAGATCTACACGGGGACGCTCAGCGCCTGGGGGCTGGCGCATCTTCATTTTGCGGACCGCGAGCTGGACGGCATGTATCTCACCACGCCTGCGGAGGCGCAGCGCCTGGTGGAGTCGGGGGATCCGCGCGTCGCGCCGGGCCTGCGCGGCGTTTTTCCCATCTGGCTGCGATTTGTGGCCGACGCGCCCCGGTCGGGCTCCCACTGACGCCGCCGAAAACGGCCGGTGACGAGAGCGCCGTCCATTCGGGCGTCAACCCCGCATCCGCTCCACCGAGATCACATTCTGCACGCGGTCGATGAGATCGATGATGCGGGTGAGCTGCTGGGTGTCAGCCACCTCGATGGTGAGAATGATGGAGGCGAAGGGGGATTTGCTGTTGGATTTGGTGGTGGAGCCGCGGATGTTGATTTTCTCGGAAGCCAGGATGTTGGTGATGTCTCGCAGCAGGCCCGCCCGATTCCAGGCCTTGACCAAAATCGTGACCGGATAGGTGGGCGTTTCGATGCCCCAATCCACCTGAATCAGGCGCTCGGGCTCGTTTTGCGCCCGATGCAGCAGATTCGGGCAATCCTGGCGATGGATAGTGATGCCCCGGCCGCGGGTGATGTAGCCCACGATGGGCTCGCCGGGCAGGGGATGGCAGCATTGCGCGAAGCGCACCAACATGCCCTCGACCCCGCGGATGCTTGCCGCTTGCTCGTCGGGTGATTTGGCTTTGGGCGGGGCCGGGAAGTCGGGCAGATCGGGCTCTGTCTCGAGACTGGCTTCCAGCTTGGCCTGTTGTTGCAAATCGATGAGCTTGCCCGCGATGCGTTCGGAGGAGAGATCGCCATAGCCAATGGCCGCCAGCATATCTTCCACGCTCTCGTAATCCAGGGCGCGGGCCACCTCGTCATAGCCAAGGCGGATGTTGAGCTGTTTTAGCAGACGCTCCATGGCCTGCCGTCCGGCCTGAATGTTCTGCTCCCGATCCTGCTTGCGGAACCAGGCTTTGATCTTGGAGCGGGCGCGGGAGGTTCGTACATATCCCAGATTGGGATTCAGCCAATCGCGGCTGGGCCCGCCCCGCTTGGTGGTGATGATCTCCACCTTGTCTCGATTTTGCAGCTTGTAGTTGAGTTTGACCAGCTTGCCATTGACCCGGGCGCCGCGGCAATGGTGCCCGACCTCGGTGTGGATGTGATAGGCGAAATCCACCGGCGTGGCCCCCGCGGGCAGGCTGATGAGATCGCCCTTGGGCGTGAAGACGTAAACGCGATCGCTGAAGAGATCGGTGCGCAGGTTCTCCACCATTTCAGCCGCGTCGCCGCGGCCTTCCTCTTCATATTGCACCAGCGCCCGCAACCAGGCCACTTTGTTGGCGAACTGATGATCATATTTACCGCCGCCTTCCTTGTAGCGCCAATGCGCGGCCACGCCCTGTTCCGCCATCTCGTGCATTTCTCGGGTGCGGATTTGCACCTCCATGTGT
>JALXAF010000038.1:0-6658 GCA_026992375.1 Anaerolineae bacterium | reverse complement strand
CCAGGCCACTTTGTTGGCGAACTGATGATCATATTTACCGCCGCCTTCCTTGTAGCGCCAATGCGCGGCCACGCCCTGTTCCGCCATCTCGTGCATTTCTCGGGTGCGGATTTGCACCTCCATGTGTTTGCCGCCGGGCCCGACGACCGCAGTGTGCAGGGATTGATAGCCGTTATCCTTGGGGCGGGCGATGTAATCGTCGAACTCACCGGGAATGGGCGTCCAGCGGCTGTGGATAAGGCCCAGCACCGTGTAGCATTCGGCCACCGAATCCACGATGACGCGGAAGCCATGCACATCGTAGACTTCTTCGAAGGGGATGCTCTTGCGCTGCATTTTGCGCCAGATGGAGTAAATGTGCTTGGGTCTGCCGCTGACATCGGCTTTGATCCCGGCCTTGTCAAGCTCCCGCCTTATCTCCCGCTCCACCAGTCTGACGAATCGTTCCCTGGTTTCACGCCGTTGCGCCAACGCTGTCTTCAGTTGCTGATAGATTTCGGGGTGCAGATAGCGAAAAGAAAGGTCTTCTAACTCCCATTTGATGCGCCTCATGCCCAGACGATTGGCCACCGGCGCAAAAATATCGAGGGTTTCCTTGGCGATGCGCTTGCGTTTGGCGATGCTGGGGTGACCGTCCAGCGTGCGCATGTTATGCAGCCTGTCGGCCAGCTTGATGACCAAAATCAGAGGATGCTCCGCCGAGCTCATAAAGAGCTGACGCATGTTCTCCGCCCATTCATCCTCCCAGGTGGGTCTATGCCTGGGCTTTGCGCCATTGCCGTCGGGCTTGCCGTGCGCGTCGGTGGGCTCCAGCTCTTTGGCCGTCTGCTTCGAGAGTTTGGTCACCCCCATGACCAGTTTCATCACCTTGAGCCCAAACTGCTCCTTGATCAGTTCCGGAGGATACTCGCAATCCTCCACCACATCGTGCAGCAGGCCCGCGGCGATGGTCTCCGCGTCCGCGTGCATATCGGCCAGGATGTCGGCCACAGCCAGAGGATGGGTGATGTAGTCATCGCCCGAGCTTCGCTTTTGTCCCCTGTGCAGCCGTTCCGCGAGCTCATACGCCTGGCGCACCATCTCCAGTTGTTCAGGAGACAGGTATTTCAGCTTCGCCAGAACCTGATCGATAGTCGGAGCGACGTATTTTGTCATGGCGGGGGTTATTCCTCACGCTGGATACAGCAACAGGGACGCCGTGATGGGACGTCCCTGTCCTCTTTCAGTTCTATTATACTCCTTTTTATCCGAAATGAATAGGGAGCAAACGCTGAAATGACGCGTTTTCAACGTGTAACTGCCAAGGTAGTTGGCCCCAATCGTCCTTTTTTGCCACGAAGACACAAAGGAAACGAAGGCGCGAAGTCGTTCAAAAAAGATTTTATGGTTCTTGCTTGTCCGGGTTAGCAGTTACTTCAACGTTTGAAATTGCAGACTGCGCATCATCGGCGTCCCAGAGCCTCTTCATCCAGTCTGCGGAAGAAGGACAGCATGTATTCGTGGCGCTCTTGGGCCATGCGACGCGCTGTCTCGGTGTACATGCTTTCGGCCAGGCCCGCTAGTTTGCACAAAAGCTCATGGCCCGGCGTGTAATCCCGCTCGCCGCCGTGGGCCTGGCGATAGGCCCGGCGGTCGGGCCCGATGCTGCGTTCGAGTACGGGCAGGGGCGCAGTCCACAGACGGTTGCCATGCGTCCCCGCGTAGGCGAAGACCCGGGCCACGCCGATGGCTCCGATGGCGTCCAGCTTGTCCGCGTCGTTCAGGCATCGGGCCTCCAGGGTGGCGGGTTCGGGGGGCTGGCTGAAGCGATGCGCCTCGATGCAGTGGGCCACCGCGTCCGCGAAGTCGGGCGGGGCGTCGCTCAGCAGCTCGCGGGCCCGCCGCGCACCGGCCAGATGATGATCGCTGCGTTCATCCGCGAGGTCGTGGAGCAGGGCCGCGGTGCGGACGATGGCCGCGTCTGCGCCCTCTGCCCGGGCGATGTGGACGGCCAGCCGGGTCACGCGTAACACGTGATCAAAGGCGTGGGCCGCGTCCGCGTTTTCGTACAGGGTTCGGGCGAATTCGATGGTGATTTCGGGCATGGCGGCGGGGGTGAGAGGCGGGTGGACGGAAAATCCCTTGTTACGTCATTCCGACGACCGCAGGGAGGAGGAATCTCCTCGTTAGCATGGGGATTTCTCGGTCGCTGCGCTACCTCGAAATGACGGTCGTAATGCGTGATACGTGATGCGTGACGACCTCACGCATTACGCATTACGCATCACGTTCGTTGCAGACTCGCCCGACGCTGGTTTTGCCAACCTTCAGCAATCAGCAAGCGTTCTATCTTTCGGAACAGTCGCCATGAGCAGCTGCACGCCGATAAGGAATGAAAATAGAACGCAGACACATCTGATGCCCACAGATTCTCGCAGATTATCCTGATTTTATCTGTTTTATCTGCGTAGATCGGCTTTTTCTGCGTCATCTGCGTTCTATTTACGGAACAGCGGTCGCAATGACATTCTAACAGGCGTTTTGTGTTGTGCTATAATTTCCAGGCGCCACGCATTTGCCGCAAACCGTGGCCGCGTCGCGCCCGTTGCAGAAAACGCCTTTCATCCATTCGCGCGGTGAATCCATGCCCAACATCCTGCTGCAAAACGCCACCATCGTCACCCTCAATGATAGCGATGACATCCTGACCGAGGCGTCGCTGGCCATCAGCGATGATCGCATCGCTGCCATCGGCGAGACGCCCGCGGATTTCCGGCCCGACGAGGTCATCGATCTCTCGGGCAAGATCGTCACGCCCGGATTGTACAACGCACACACCCATGCGGCCATGGTCTTTTCGCGCGGTTACGCCGAGGATATGCCCCTGGATCGCTGGTTCAACGAGGGCGTCTGGAAGCTGGAATCCGCGCTGACGCCGGAGATGGTGCGCTGGGGCGTGCGTCTGGCCATGATCGAGATGATCCGCGGGGGCGTTATCGGCTTCGCCGATCACTACTTCTACATGGACGAGGTGGCGCAGGCGGTCATCGAAAGCGGAATGCGGGCGAATCTTGCCTGGGCGGTGTTCGGGCATGAGGGGGGCGAGGTGGGCGTCACCGTGCCCGAGACGGTGGATTTCGTCAGGCGATACAGCGGAGCCGCGAATGGGCGGCTGCGGGCCATGTTCGGGCCGCACTCCCCCTATCTTTGCAGCGATGAATTTCTGGCCCGCACCGCGGCGGTGGCTGTGCGCGAAGGCATCGGCATTCACATTCACGCGGCCGAGACCGCGGGCCAGGTGGAGGCGTCTCTGGCCGAGTATGACATGACTCCCATCGAGCTCTTGCACGACCGCGGGCTGTTCGAGACCCATACGATTGTGGCCCACGCCATCCACTCGAATCCCATCGACATCGCCATCCTCGCCAGTTCTGATGTGAACGTGGCCCATTGCCCCAGCACGCATCTGCGCTACGCCATGGGCGTCACGCCCGTGCCCGAGATGCTGGCCGAGGGGGTGAACGTGGCGCTGGGCACGGACGGCGCGGGCAGCAGCGTCGCCTACAACCTGTGGCGAGAGATGCGGCTGGCTGTGGTCATGCAGCGCCAGGCCCGCAACGACCCCGAGGCCCTGGGCGGCCTGACGCCGCTGCGCATGGCTGCTCGCAACGGCGCCCGGGCGTTGAATTTCCGCGAGAGCGGCGTGCTGGCTCCGGGCTATCAGGCCGATCTCATCGTCATCGACGCCGCTCAGCCCCATTATCAGCCCGTCCACAGCGTGGCCGCGGCCCTGGTGTGGAGCACCGAACCCGCAGATGTGCAGGACGTGATGGTGGCCGGGCGCTGGCTCATGCGGGACAGGCGATTGCTGACCCTGAATGAGGCCGAGATTTTGGAACGTTTCGACGAGGCCCTGGCCGAGATGATGGCGAAGCCGCTGGCGCAATTCAAGAAATATGAGGTGGATGAATCGGGCTCAGAAATAGACCATAAATTTTGACACAGGTTGGAGTATGCCTTACAATGTTTTGGTTGACCGTCGGCTCGAAACAGACCTGCTGGCGGTCATTTTTAGCGCGGTGTAGCGCTTTTCATCATACCGCTTATAATTTGCCCAGCGTCCGTTTATCGCGGCGCTGATTATCATTGCATATTATCCACCTCTGGAGGACAGATGAAGGTTTACAGCAGCGACAAGATCCGCAATATCGCATTGATGGGGCATAGCGGCTCGGGCAAGACCATCCTGGCCGAGGCTATGATCCACGCCACCGGAGCCACCAATCGTATGGGGCGCGTGGAGGATGGCTCCACTATCTCCGACTGGGACGATGAGGAAATCAAGCGTTCTCAGTCCATCAACACCAGTTTGATTCCCTGCGAATGGTCGGGCCACAAGATCAACGTGCTGGATACGCCTGGCTTTCCCGATTTCATCGGCGACGTCATTAGCGCCCTGCGCGTATCCGAGGCCGGCGTCGTGGTGCTGGACGCGGTTTCGGGTATCGAGGTGGGCACCGAGCTGGCCTGGCAGCAATTGCTGAATGAGAACAAGCCCCGGTTCATCTTCGTCAACAAGATGGATCGCGACAACGCCAATTTCCAGCGGGTGCTGGATGCGCTGAACAATACGTTTGAGGGCAATTTCGTGCCGGTGTTGCTGCCCGTGGGCGCTGAGGGCGACTTCAAGGGCGTGGTTTCCGTCATCGAGGGCAAAGCCTACATGGGGCCCGAGGGCAAGCCGGGCGAGGTTCCCGCCGACATGCAGGACGCGCTGGAGGAGGCCAATCTGGCCATCGTCGAGGCCGCTGCCGAGAGCGATGATGATCTGCTGATGAAGTACCTCGAGGGCGAGGAGCTGACGCCTGAGGAGGTCTTCAACGGCCTGAAGAGCGCGGTGCTCTCGGGCGAGGTGATCCCGGTCATGAGCGGCGCCGCGGCCAGGGAGATCGGCATCCGCACCGCCATGGACCTGATTCTCTCCCTGGCTCCTTCGCCTGTCGAGGCCGCCCCCTATCCCGCTATCATCGATGGCGAAGAAGGCGAGCTTCCCGGCGATCCCAATGGCGTCACCGCCGCGCTGGTGTTCAAGACCATCGCCGATCCTTACGTGGGACGCATCACCCTGTTCCGGGTGTTCAACGGCAGCGTCAAGACCGATTCCCGGCTCTACAATGTGAACAAGGACAGCGAGGAGCGAATGGGCCACATCTTCACTCTGATGGGCAAGGAGCAGGTCAAGGTCGATCTCGTGCCCGCAGGCGATATCGCGGCCGCGGCCAAGCTGAATGTGACCGCCACCGGTGACACCCTGGTGGAGAAGGGATCGAACATCCTCATCCCGCCGCCCAAGTTCCCCAACCCGCTTTACGCCGTGGCCATCAAGCCCGTCTCTCAGGCTGATAGCGCTAAGATTAGCAGCGCGCTCAATCGTCTGGTGGAGGAAGACCCCACTCTGCGCTGGTACAATGACACCTCCATCCACCAGATGGTGCTGATGGGCATGGGCGATGTGCATATCACCATCGCGGTCAATCGTCTGAAGAGCAAGTTCGGCGTCAATGTCACCACTGACATGCCCAAGGTGCCTTATCGCGAGACGGTTTCTCGCACCGCGACCGCGGCTTATCGCCACAAGAAGCAGACCGGCGGCGCGGGCCAGTTCGCCGAGGTGCACATGCGCGTCGAGCCGGGCGATCAGGACACCGATCTGGAGTACACCTGGGAGGTGTTTGGCGGCGCGATTTCATCCACCTTCATGCCTTCCATCGAGAAGGGCATTCGTCAGGTGATGAAGGGCGGCGTGCTGGCCGGGTATCCGGTGGTAGGCGTCAAGGTTGCTGTGTATGACGGCAAGGAGCATCCGGTGGATTCCAAAGACATCGCCTTCCAGATTGCGGGCCGCGAGGCTTTCAAGAAGGCGTTCCAGGAGGCCGGGCCTATTTTCCTCGAACCCATCTACAAGGTGGAAGTCATCGTGCCAGAAGAGTACATGGGCGATATTTTGGGTGATCTGAACACCCGCCGGGCCCGGGTGCTGGGCATGGACAATGTGCGCGGCAAGAGCATCATCACCGCCGAGGCTCCCTATGCTGAGCTGCTGCGCTACGCCAACGATCTGCGCTCCATCACCCAGGGGCGCGGCATTTACAACATCGAATTCCTGCGTTACGAGCCTGTGCCGCAGCATCTCTCCCAGGGCATCATCGATGAGGCCAAACGGGAGAAGGAAGAGGAGTAATCCGCTCCTCCTCGCAGTTTATCCTGACCGGGGGCCTTCGGGCCTCCGGTTTTCTTTTGGGCGAGGGTGGGGTATAATAGATGTTATCGGAGATAAGAAAGTTGTTTCGCACACCTGGCATCATACTGCTGCCGACAAAGCTCAATGATTAATGAACAATGATTAAAGGCTAAATTAGCGTGGGTTTCACTTTAATCATTACTCATTGATTATTGATTTGAGCATGATTGGGCGAAAGGTTGAAAGCTCACCTCGCCGCAGGTTATTTCCGATAATGTCTAATTGTAGCTAATTCCGGCGTTTGCGTTTTCATTTCAGGTTCTTTTGGATTTCAGGGGGTGAGATGCCGTGCGGATTCGCAATCCGCCCTGAGAGCTCTCTGCACCCAGCAGGATTCGCAATCCGGCGGATATGGCACAGTCAATGCCTCCTGATATC
>JALXAF010000037.1 GCA_026992375.1 Anaerolineae bacterium | reverse complement strand
CGAACAAAACGAGGTCTGCGCATGACCTGATCTTACCCCCATGTTCGCCAATGCGCAAACAAAAGCCCGCCCCACAAAAGTGAGACGGGCCAATCGACCATTGAGGGTCGAGAATCCTTTGCGCTAAAAGCCGTTGGCCACCAGCATAGTCACCGAATTGTTCACCCACACCATGAAGAATTGGGCGAAAACGCCGATAGCCAGGATCATCACAGCATTGATCGTCAGCACGGTCATCAAGCCTTTGCTGGCGGTGACGCCGCCCTCCACCGTGCTTTCGGAGAAGTACATGTGGCGGATGACGTTCAGGTAGTAGAACGCGGCGATGATGGTGTTCAGGGCCGCCAGTGCGCCCAGCACCAGCATCTGCTGATTGATGACCGCAGCGAAGACGTAGAACTTGCCCAGGAAGCCAGCCGTAGGCGGCACGCCCGCCAGGGAAATCAGGAAGAAGGCCATCAGCAAAGCGATGGCGGGGGAGCGGGTGGCGAGCCCGTCGAACTGCTCCATGTCGGTGGAGCCGCCGCTCTTCTTCTCGATGGCGAGCAACAGGAGGAATGCGCCGACGTTGGTGAAGATGTACCCGAAGAGGTAGATCATCAGGCCGTTGATGCCGCCGAAATCGGGGCTGGCGTTCACCGCAGCCAGGCCCAGCAGGATGTAGCCCGCCTGGCCGATGGAGGAGTAGGCCAACATGCGCTTGACGCTTTTCTGCTTGAGCGCGGTCAGGTTGCCCAGGGACATGGTGAGCACCGCGATCGCGCCCAGAATCTGCGTCCAATCGGGCTGGAACTGAGGGAAGGCGGTGAGGAACACCCGGCCCAGCACCGCGAAGCCCGCGGCCTTGGATGCGGTGGAGAGGAACGCGGAGACGGGCGTGGGAGCGCCGTCGTAGGTGTCTGGCGCCCACTGATGGAAGGGCACGAGACTGGCCTTGTAGCCGATCCCGGCCAGCACCATCATCAAAGCCACCAGGCCCAGCCAATGAGCGCTCTGGCTGCGGAGCAGCAGGTCGCCGATGGTCGCCATGTCGGTCGTGCCGGTGACGCCATACAGAATCGAAAGCCCGAACAGCAAAATCGCACCGGCCGAAGCGCCATAGAGGAAGTACTTGATGGCGGCTTCTTCCGAGCGCTTGTCACCGCGCAGGAAACCGGCCAGGATGTAGGAGGTGATGGAAAGGAACTCGATGCCGATGTAAACCAGGATCAAATTGGTGGCGCTGACGGCCACGCTGATGGCCAGGGCGGCGAAAACCAGCAGAGCGTAAAACTCGCCCAGATATTTGCTGCGCCCGGCCATGAAGTTCACCGAACCGATGATAACCAGGGCGATGCCGATGAAGGCGGCCGTCTTGAAAAAGAGACCGTAGACATCGATAGCCATGGTGAACAGGACGATCTCGCCGGGCTGGCTCAGATAGAGGAGCACCGAGGCGAAGGCGGCCAGCAAGAGACCGACCACGGCCACCGTTGCAGCCGTCCGTCCATCATCCTGTCGGCGTCGCGCCAGGTCCACGCCGATGACCACAAAAGCGGTGATCAGCAGGATCAGCTCGGGCGACAAGAGGCGGATAATTGCGGAAACGTTCAAAGTCATCCCTCCCTGTGTGGTTTAGAAATGAAGGCTGGAGAGGATGTTGACAGAAGCTTCGTTGAAGAAAGCCAACAGCGGCGTGGGCCACAGCCCCAGAAGCACCATCAGAATGACTAGGGGCCACAAGGTGACCTTCTCGAACAGGGCCATGTCGGTGGGGCCGTCCGCGTGTTCGCCGAACACGGTCGTCCAGTGATCCCAGCGCTTGGGATCGAACTCGCCCAGGAACAGGCTCTGGATGATGCGATAGAGGATGTAGGCGGCGGTGATGACGATGCCGATGACGCCGATGACGGCCAGGGCGGGCACGATGCCAAATGCGCCCCGGAAGGTGAAGAATTCCGCCCAGAAGCCCGCCAAACCGGGCAGGCCCAGCGAGGCGAAACCTGCGAACATCATGGTGGCGTAGTAAACCGGCACCACCGCGCTAAGCCCGCCAAAGACCTTGAGGTCGCGGGTGTGGGCCCGCTCGTAGATAACGCCCACCAGGAAGAACAAGGCGCCGGTGATGATGCCGTGCATGAACATCTGCAAGGAAGCGCCGTTGAAGGCCATGGCCGCGCTTTCTTTCGCCCCCGCCACGTTTTTCATGCCCAGGGCCACGCCCACAGCGCCAATGCCCAGCATGATGTACCCCATGTGGCTCACCGAGGAGTAAGCAATCAGCCGCTTGAGGTCAGTTTGGGCCAGGGAGACGAATGCGCCATACACGATGCCGATGACGCCCAGCAGCGCCACAATCCAGCCGAATTGGGCGAACTGGCCGGGGAAGAGGCTGAGCAGCACGCGCAGGATGCCGTAAGCGCCCAGTTTCAGCAGCACGCCCGCCAGAATAACGGAGCCTGCCGTAGGAGCCGCGGTGTGGGCGTCGGGCAACCAGGTGTGGAAGGGGAAGCTGGGGACTTTGATGGCGAAAGCGATGAAGAACGCCCAGAAGGACAGCGTGGCGAACATGGGCGCATTCAACCACACCCCTTTGGCCGCAGCATCGAGAATATCGAAGGTGCCGGTGCTGAGGTAAACGCCGATCATGGCCAGCAACATGAAGATGGAGCCCGCCAGGGTGTAGAGGAAGAACTTGATGGCCGCGTACTGTGGGCGATCCTTGGGATTGCCCCAGATGCCGATGAGGAAGTACATGGGCACCAGGCCGATCTCCCAGAACACATAGAACAGGATCAGGTCCAGCGAGACGAACACGCCGAACATGCCCGTGGCCAACAGCAGGAAGAGCAGGAAAAACTCCTTCACCCGCTTGCGGATGACCCGGGCCGAGTAGTAGAGGCCCAGGGTGGTCAGCAGCGCCGTCAGGAAGAGCAGCGGCACGCTGAGACCATCGGCGCCCACGTGATAATTTACGCCAATGGAGGGAATCCAGGCGAATTTGGCCTGATAAGCCATCTGATTGCCCCTGAGGAAGTTCATGGCGTAATCGATGGCCAGCCAGGTGGTGAGCAACAGCGGAATCACGCTCCACCAGATGGAAAACTTTTTGATAAGATCTTCTTTTTCCTTCGGCATCAAAGCAACGATGACGCTTCCCACCGCGGGCAGAAAGACAATCAGCGTCAAGACCGAACTACGAAGTAAATCCATTGAAATCTCCTCCTCGGTTTATTTTTGGAGATAATTACGAGGTATGAATTGATTTATTTCAAGGGGATGAGCAACAGCAGAACGACGACCGACAGCAGCAAAATCAACAGATAATTTTGCGCCTGCCCGGTTTGGATCAGACGGACGACAGCGCCCGTCCAGGTGGTGACCAACCCGGCGCCGTTGACCGCGGCGTCGATGATGAATTCATCGATCCATTTGCGCAAGGCGGCAGCCAGCCAGCGGCCAAAGGCCCCGACCCAGTTGACGATGCGGTCGATGACGCCTCGATCGAACAGGTAGAAGAAGCTGGCCAGCCACAGGGTGGGCCGCACTGCGACGAGATGATAGAACTCGTCGAAGTAGTATTTGTTTTCGAGAACGACGTAGATAGGCCCGAGCCAGCGGCGCAGGGGATCAGGCTTTCCTGCGGCCAGAGGCTTCCAGCCATACACCAGCCAGGCGACCACGATGCCGCTGAGAGCCAGGGTCATGGAGATGAGCGCGGGCGTCCAGTTGAATTCGGCGGGAGCCACGTGCAGCCCGTAGAATTCGCCCTGCAGCTCCATCAATTTCGCCATGAAGTCGGAGGCGATGCCGCCGACGACCGGGAAATCCTCGGGCACGGCCACGAAACCGCCGAAGAGGGCGAAGAAGGCCAACGCCACCAGGGGCCAGGTCATGGCGCGCACGCTCTCGGGCGCATGTTCGGCGGCCTCGGTGCGGGGGCTGCCGAAGAAGGTGAGGAAGATCTGGCGGAAGGTGTAGAAGGCCGTGAGGAAAGCGCCCGCAGCCAGGGTCCAATACACTGCCATGTGCCCGTCCGCCCAGGCGTGGGCCAAAATTTCGTCCTTCGACCAGAACCCGGCGGTGATCAGGGGGAAGGCGGAAAGGGAAGCGCCGCCGATGATGAACGTCCAGCCGGTGACGGGCATGCGCTTGAGCAGTCCACCCATGTTGAACATGTCTTGCGGATCGAAGTAGCCCTCATGGCCGTGTTCGCCATGCTCATGCACGTGATGATGCCCGTGCTCGACGCCGTGGATGACCGAACCGGAGGCCATGAACAACAGGGATTTGAAGAAGGCGTGGATGAGCAGGTGAATGATGGCCGCCACCCAGGCGCCAATCCCCAGCGCGGCGAACATGTAGCCCAACTGAGAGATGGTGGAGTAGGCCAGCACCTTCTTGATGTCTTTCTGGGCCACCGCGATGGTGGCGGCGAAGAGGGCGGTGAATGCGCCGATGAAGGCCACGAACATCATCACGCCGCTGCCGCCGTGGGCCGCGGCCGAGAACAGAGGCGACATGCGCACGATGAGGTAGACGCCCGCGGAGACCATGGTCGCGGCGTGGATGAGGGCCGAGACCGGGGTCGGGCCTTCCATGGCGTCGGGCAGCCACACATGCAGCGGGAACTGGGCTGATTTGCCGATCGCGCCCCAGAAGATGAGCATGGAGATCAATCCCGCCCAGGTCACAGCCCCGAAGAAGGGGAGGTTGACCGTGCTGGTGGAAAGCTCGTGCAGGAATTCCTGATTCCCGAAAATCGCCTGGAAGTTCAGGTCGCCAGCATGGATGAAGAGGAAGATCAAGCCCATCATAAAGAGCACATCGCCCACCCGGGTGGTGAGGAAGGCTTTGAGTCCGGCCTGCTTGGGCGTGATCTGCTTGGGATCGGGGTAGCTTTTATCGAACCAGAAGCCGATGAGCAGATAAGAACAGAGGCCCATGATCTCCCAGAAGATGAAGAGCATCAGCAGGTTGTTGGCCACAACCAGCCCCAACATGCCCGTGGCGAAGAGGGAGATGTAGGCGAAGAAGCGGCTGTAACGGGGGTCCAGACCTTCTTTGGCCGCGTCGGGATATTTCTCGGGATCAAGATGCCCCGGAAAACTCATGTAGCCGGTGCTATAGATGAAGATCATTGTCAGCACAAACCCGACCATGAACAACATCCCCGCGGTCACTGCATCCACGGCCACGCCCATGTGGAAGGTGATGGTCCCCATGGGTAGCCAGGGCACACTCAAGTCGAAGGGATGCTCTGTCAACTCCGGATTGAGGAAGAAGACGATGGCCACGGCCCAGGACATGATCCAGGCGAGAATCACTGCGCCGACGGCGATATTCGAGCTCAGGCGTTTCTTGGGATTGGCGAACAAGATAATCGCGAAGAACGCCAGCGCCGTGGGCAGCGGTATCAGCCAGGTAAGATTGAAAACGGAAGGATAATTCATAAGCGACCTCAATGATTTCGTGAATCAGATACAGGTGCAAACTAGAGTTTCAGATCGTTGATCTCATCGACGTTGATGGTCTTGCGGGTGCGGTAGATGGAGATCATCAACGCCAGGCCAACAGCCGCCTCGGCCGCAGCGACAGTGAAGACGAAAACCACAAAAATCTGCCCCGAAAGATCGGAAGGGGTCAGGTATCGCCAGAAGGCGACCAAATTTACATTGACGGCGTTCAGCATCAATTCCACGCCCATCAGCACGGCGACGGCGTTGCGGCGGGATAGCACGGCGAAAAATCCCAGGCTGAACAGGGCCGTTGCGAATATGAGATACCATGAAAGGGGAACAGTCATAAAACAGCTCCTTGGAGGGAACAATAAGTCAGTAAGCAGTAAACAGTAAGCAGTGATCAGTTGCGTTCGCGGGCGAGCATGATGGCTCCGACCAGGGCGACCAGCAGCAGCACGGAGGCGACCTCGAAGGGGACGACGTAATGCCCCACGAAACCGGAGCCGATCTGCTGAATGGCGTCATCGGGCACGCTGGCGTTGGTGGCGGCGAATGGCATCTTCACCAGCAGCCAACTGAGGAGCCCGAAGAAGAAGATCATGGCGCCGCCAGCGAAATACCACTGTTTGTTATAAGCGCCCGCTTCGCGGCCCATCATCCCCTTGGAGAGCATGATGGCGAACACGATTAGCGTGGCGATGGCGCCGATGTAGATGATAATCTGCGCCATGGCCAGAAATTCGGCTTCCAGCAGAATGAAGAGGGCGGCGATGCCGAAGAAGACGCCCACCAGGAACAATGCGGCGTGAAACAGGTTCCGGGCGACGACCGTGCCCAGCCCCATCAGCAAGGTGAACGCTGCAATAATGATGAAAAGTATCTGTCCGACCATAAATCCTGTTTCCTTACAAACGAGGGAGTTCGGGAGCGAACAAGCGCTTGTTCTTGTTTTTGGGAAGGTCTCGGGTGTAGTTTCCCAGCAGCTTCAGCGTCACAACCAGGATCACGATGTTGACGACGAAGAGCAGTGCGTAGGTGACCGCCGAGGGCAGGCCCAGCTTGAGGATGATGGCCACCGCCAGGAACAGAGCCAGCCCCATGGGCACCAGCACCTTCCAGCAGAAGGACATCATCTGGTCGATGCGCAGGCGGGGGAAGGTGGCCCGCACCCAGGCGAAGACGAAGAACATGATGAACACTTTGATGAAGAAGTAAACCACGCCTAGCGCCGGGATTTGCGCAGCAAAAGGCCCCTGCCAGCCGCCGAAGAAGAGGGTGACGGCCACGGCCGAGAGCACCCAGGTGTTGAGGAAGAATGCCAGATAGAACCAGGCGAACTTCATGGCCGAGTATTCGATGTTGTAACCGGCCACGATCTCCGATTCAGCCTCCAGCAGGTCGAAGGGAGCCCGCTCGCCTTCGGCCAGCGCGGCCACGAAATACATGATGAACACCGCGGGCAAAATCCACACATACCATCCCAGCCCGAACAGGCCGCCCTGCCCCTGGGCGATGGCGTTGAGATTCATCGAGCCGCGCATCAGAACCACGGTCAGCATGGCCAGGCCCACGGGAATCTCATAGCTGAGCAGTTGGGCCACCACGCGAAAACCGCCTAACAGCGCGTATTTGTTGCGAGAGGCCCAGCCCGCCATCAACATGGCCATGGCTCCCAGCGCGCCAAAGGCCATCAGATAAAGGATGCCTACGTTGATGTTGGCGCCCACCACCTTATCGGCGAAGGGAATGACCGCAAACAGCATGATGATGTGGAAAACCGCGATGATGGGGGCCAGATTGTAGGTGATGCGGTCGGCTTTGTCGGGGGTGATGTCTTCCTTGGTCAACAGCTTCAGGGCGTCGGCAAAGGGCTGAATGAGGCCGTAGGGCCCCACCCGGTTCGGGCCAAGACGATCCTGCACGCGGCCAGCTATTTTACGCTCGAACCAGATAAGGAAAATTGCCAGTAAAAGAGCGACGCCCAGCAGAATGACAGCCCCCAGAATCCAGTTGATGAGCAATACCCAACCGTGGGGAATGCCGACATTCTCAAGCATCGCGACGAGTGATTCGCCAAGCGCTCTCAAATCCATGTCATAACTCCAATCGTATCAGAGATAGCGAAAAATGCCTTGCAGAATGATGAAAGCCTGCTACATGAAAGATGGCAGTGCGATGAACGCTACTGCCATTCCAATGCATCCTTTTTCCAGGCGTAAATCAAGCCAACGACGAGGATGAAAACGAAGATAATCGCCTCGACCAGAGCGAAGAGCCCGATCTTATTGAAGGCCACTGCAAAAGGAAAAAGGAAAATCGCCTCGATATCGAAGATGACGAAGATCAGGGCGAAAAGATAGTATTGTGCACGAAACTGAACCCATGCGTCTCCGACAGTTTCAATACCACATTCATAGGTGGAGTTTTTGAGGGGGTTCGGGCGTTTGGGCCGAAGCAGCCAGGTGAACGCCAGCGTGACGATGGGAAAAATAAAAGCAATGACGGCGAAAACACCGATGAGGCCATACTGCTGTACGAGCATCGAGATTTCTCCTTTGAAACAACTCTACTCACTCAAGGATTTTGGTTTTCGGAGATAGCAACAAAAATTGCTTCCCTCCAAAAACACGGCTGATTATAACACAGCTTACATAGCGGTGGAAGTTTTCAGCGTGAAAAGATGCACGGAGGGCGAGAAAATACAAGCCCCGCCAATACACATCAACTCATACCCACCACAAAACATTTAGAGATTGAATCTTACCATCAGTTCAGTACACATCCTTTCTGTGGCCTATCTTCAGAATAACAATCTCACCCTTTTCCCAATCTACATCAAAAAGAACCCGATAATTGCCTATTCGCAGCCTGTAATCAGCAACAGGATGGTTTTTGAGATGTTTGATTTGAGGAATGTTGGGGAACTCCCTCAAATCCTCGATTCTTTGCCTGATTTTGGGCAGGCTAGAATCAGGAATCTTGCGCAAATCCTTGGCAACGCTTTTTGCATAGATGATTCTAAATATTCAACTGTTTCCAAATTTCCTCGTGAGTCAACACCTCTCCATTTTCGACTTCTCGACGTCGTTTCATCAGTTCCGCTTTGGTTTTTCGATATTTTGCCTGATCGATCAGTAGTTTGAGGAAATAAGCCGCCTTCTCCTGATCTTCCTCATCTAATTTCTTAAACAATCGCAAATTTATTGAATACATGATGTTCAGAGCCTCTTCAACATTGGGTGCGCTTTTACAACGCCTGATTTGCATTTTAACACGCGCCATTTGGCGTGTCAACGCGTTTTGGATCAAAGCAGCAATTTCAAATTTGGCTCGGAGACAAGCCCCCCTCCCGGCCTCCCCCTGCTAGGCGCAGCCGAAGCGGGGGGAGGAGCCCATCGCCTTGCCAATTTATGTAGCAGATGGGCGTCTCCCTCCCCCGAACACGAGCGCAGCGAGTATCGGGGGAGGGAGACGCCCATCT
>JALXAF010000036.1 GCA_026992375.1 Anaerolineae bacterium | reverse complement strand
CCCAAGATCGCACAGCACACCCATCGCAACGAGGTGATGGACGCGTGGTCGCCCGGCGTGGTGCTGGAAGTGGCTCCAGGTCAGGTGTTCATGTGCGGCCTGCCTCTTTATCACGTCAACGGCGTCATCGTCACGGGGCTCATCCCCTGGATGTTCGGAGCGACGGTGGTGCTGGCCACGCCCATGGGCTATCGGGACAAGACTCTGTTCCCCAATTTCTGGAAGATCGTGGAGCACTACCAGGTGACTTTCTTCAGCGGCGTGCCCACGGTGTATGCGGGCCTGCTGCACGTGCCCATCGGGGATGCAGATGTGAGTTCGCTGCGCTACGCCATCTGCGGGGCCGCGCCCATGCCGGTGGAGGTGTTCAAGGAGTTCGAGCGGCGCACGGGCATCCGTATCCTGGAGGGGTACGGCCTGACCGAAGGCACGTGCGTCAGTTCGGTGAACCCGCCTCATGGCGAGCGCCGCATCGGCTCCATCGGCTTCCGTATTCCCTATCAGGAGATGGTCATCGCCCGGGTGAACGATGACGGCTCGGGCGAGTTGCTGCCTGCCAACGAGATCGGGGCGGTGCTCATCCGCGGGGACAATGTGT
Source organism: Anaerolineae bacterium (assembly GCA_026992375.1). Taxonomy (GTDB): domain Bacteria; phylum Chloroflexota; class Anaerolineae; order J102; family J102; genus M2005. Next base: position 2,079 of record JALXAF010000036.1, on the reverse strand, counting down.
TCCCCGGCTATCTGGAAGAGGCCCAGAACCGGGACATTTGGGTGGATCTTGGCGATGGCCGCGGCCTCTGGCTGAACACGGGCGATCTGGGGCGGCAGGATGAGGAGGGGTACTTCTGGCTGACCGGGCGTAAGAAGGAGCTCATCATCCGCGGCGGCCACAACATCGATCCCAAGAGCATCGAAGACCCCATGCACCGGCATCCGGCGGTGGCCATTGCCGCGGCCGTGGGCCGGCCCGACGCCCGGGTGGGCGAGGTTCCCGTGGTCTATGTGCAGCTCAAGCCGGGCGCTGAGGCGACGGCGGACGAGCTGCTGAGCTTCGCTCAGACCAACATCCCCGAGCGGGCTGCAATCCCCAAGCAGATTTATCTCATCGAGCAGATGCCCGTGACAGCGGTGGGCAAGATATTCAAGCCGGCGCTGGTGCGGATGCAGATCGAAGAGGTGCTTTCGGCTGCGCTGAATGCGCTGGACGAGGTGGCCGAGGCCGAGGTGCAGGCGGTTCCCAGCAAGCTGCACGGAACCGAGGTGATCATCAACGTGACGCTGGCGGAGGGCGTGGAGCCCTCCGCGGGCGAGGAGGCGGTGCAGGGCGTGTTGGGCCTGTACGCGTTCCACTACCGGGTGAGCGTCGCGTAGTTCACCAAAGAAAGGTGAGTCGCACCTGGCGAGGGTGCGACTCACCTGACTAGACGCCAATCGCTTGACAAACAGGTCGGTTAAAGGAATACTTTAATCAATCTATCGATCAATGATTGAGGAAATGGCCATGTATCAAGTTGTTAGCGCCATCCAAGCCCGCATTCATTTTGGCAAGATATTGCATCGGGCTCAATCCGCGCCTGTCATCGTCGAACGAAGCGGTAAGCCCGCCGTGGTCATCCTTTCCAAACAGGAATACGATCGACTGCTTGCCAGCCAGGAAGATTGGTTAATCCTGGTAGAGCGGTTCAGGGCCGCGATTTCCGCCAGGATGAAGGGGCGGGCCATGCCCGAGCCTGCAGAAATGCTGCGTCAGGCGCGAGAGATTCGCAATGAACAACTTGCCAGCGCTTTGCGTTGACGCCAATCTGGTGGCTTTGGCTCAAAGTGACGTTATCTGATCTTTTGCCTTCGAGTGGTCGGGAAAACAAGGGGGTATGAGGGCATCGCAGGCAGCCAGAGTAGCTATTCAAAAACGCCTTTTTTGCACCCATTTGGCCTTGTGTTAAAATTTTATGGTGGACGTTTCTCTCCCTGCCATTTTGCAAGCTGTCCAACGTATTCAAAAAGCGATTCGATGGCGTCCTGGCAGCCTGGAAAGGCATCTGGCCAAACGTAAAGCGCGCGGCCATCTCCCCGCTGATGCGACGACTCGTGATTATGAAAATGTCATAACAGCTGTTCTCTCCCATCATGAGGCATTCCTCTATCTCTATTGGTACAATGACACAGCGTATGTCGTCATTCGAGCCGAAGTCGAAGGCCAGGTTTGGCTGGTCATGTTCGACATGGCAGGATGGATGGAGAGCGCATTTGTCGTCGAGAATCCCCAATCCTATTTCCGCAAATCTGCTTTTCAGGCTATAGGTTACCTGAAGGATATTGGATCATGAATGATGTTATCGAGCACTTACTGAACGCTTACGAAGTCGATGTTCGCTATCCAGATGTTTCGGGCATGGAGCATCTGAATATGCTACAGATTCGCAGCGAATTGGCCCGTTATGAGGATCGCCTTTCGCAAGAACAGCAACGGCGATTACTGGCGGCTGATCAATTGCTCATGCGTCAGGCAGATCGCTTCTTCGCAGCTATTCAACGCATTGCAGACCTGGTCGCCTGGCGGGAAGAGGAAGGCGTGACCCCGAAGCAATGGTGGTGGTACCTTGATGTCATCGCCCGACTGCCGATGAGCCGAGAGGAACTCAAGCGGGCGGCGTAAAAAGTTCGACGTTGAAAAGCCTTATTGTAGTGGGGCTACTCCCGTTTTGATGATGGCCGTGACCGCGGGGTGGTCGGAGGGGCCTTCGGGATAGTAACGGGCGTCGAGGACGCGCAGGTCGGGGGAGATGAAGATGTGGTCGATTTTGCCGCG
>JALXAF010000035.1 GCA_026992375.1 Anaerolineae bacterium | reverse complement strand
CCGGGGGATAAAGTCCCCCGGCTAGAAACAGCGCCCCTTCGGGGCTAGCCGGATTTATCCGGCGCTGTTTTGTAGCCCGGCGACTTCATCGCCGGGCGGACGTGGCAAACGCTTCCAACCGAAATTGGACACACCCAAGTCGTTTCATGCCAGAGGTTACGCTTCGCCGCCCTCTCCCTCTCGCTTTTCCGGACGCAGATGGGGGAAGAGGATGACCTCGCGGATGTTTTCCTGATCGGTGAGGAGCATGGCGAAGCGATCGATGCCCATGCCAAAGCCGCCAGCCGGGGGCATCCCGTAGCTGAGCGCGTTGATGTAGTCCATATCCACGGGCGTGGCCTCCTTGTCGCCCGATTCCAGAGCCCGGCCCTGATCCAAAAAACGCTCCAACTGATCGATGGGATCGTTGAGCTCGGTGAAGGCGTTGCACAGCTCCATGCCGCCCACAAAGCCCTCGAAGCGCTCCACTACATCTCTGGTTCCGGGCTTGCGCTTGGCCAGAGGCGAAACGTCGATGGGATAATCGACGAGGAAGGTAGGCTGGATGAGATTGGGCTCGACGAACAGGCTCAGCAACTTATCGATGAGCTTGCCGCGGCTGGCGTCCGCGGGCGCATCCACGCCCTTCTCTCGCATGACGGCCCGCAGGCTGTCCGCGTCGGGATATTGATCGTAATCGATGCCCGAGGCGTCGAGGATGGCCTGGCGCAGAGGGATGCGGGGCCAGGGAGGCGTGAAGTCGATCTCATGGCCCTGCCAGGTCACCTTGAGCCCGCCCGTCACCCGCTCCACCACATAGGCGATCATCTCCTCGGTGCGGGCCATGACGCCGTTGTAATCGGTGTAGGCTTCGTAGAACTCGAGTTGGGTGAATTCGGGATTGTGCTTGTGGCTGATGCCCTCGTTGCGAAAATCCCGCCCGATCTCATACACCCTGTCATAGCCGCCCACCAGCAGCCGCTTGAGATACAGCTCGAAACTGATGCGCAGATAAAGGTCCTGGTGCAGATAGTTGTGATGCGTGACAAAAGGCTCGGCCGCGGCCCCGCCGTAAAGGGGCTGGAGGATGGGCGTTTCCACCTCCAGAAAGCCCTGGCCGTCCAGATAGTCGCGGATGGCCCGCAGCATCTGCGCCCGCACCCGAAATCGCGCTCGCACCTCGGGATTGACCATGAGATCGAGATAGCGTTGCCGCTGCCGCAGCTCGGGGTCCTTGAGCCCGTGCCACTTGTCGGGCATGGGCTTGAGAGCCTTGGCTAGCAGGACGACATCCTCGACCAGCAGGGTGGTCTCCCCCGTCTTGGTCACGGTCATCGTTCCCGTCACGCCGATGATGTCGCCCAGATCGACGAGCTTCTTGAAAAACTGATTGTATTTCTCCGTCCCCAGCAGGTCGCGGCGCACCATGATCTGGATCTTGCCCGTGCCGTCTTCGATGTGGCCGAAGGAGAGCTTGCCCATGATGCGGCGGGAGAGGAGACGTCCGGCCAGGGCCAGACCATCATCCTCGCTCAGCTCGCCCGCTTGATATTGGGCCAGCGCCTGAGCGATGCTGTGGGTGCGCTCCACCCGGGGCGGATAGGGATTGACGCCAGATTCCAGCAGGCGGGCCAGCTTCTCGCGGCGCACCCGCTCCTGATCCAGCAGGTCTTGTTCGGTGGGGGCGGCGGTGGGATTTTTAGACATGGGGAATTTCCTGGAGAAAGGGATGTCAGGCGATGTTGACGATTTCAAAGACGATCTCGCCGCCGGGTGCACTCACGATAACCACGTCTCCCACTTTCTTGCCCATCAGAGCGCCGCCAATGGGCGATTCGTTGGAGATCTTGCCATCGCCGGGCGAGGCTTCGGCCGAGCCGACGATGGTGTACACTTCCTCATCGCCGAATTCCTTATCGATGATGGTGACAGTGCGTCCCAGCTCCACGATTTCGGCCGGGCCGTCATTCTGTTCGATGATGACGGCGTGTTTGAGACGATGCTGAAGCTCCATGATGCGGCCTTCGTTCATACCCGCCTGATATTTCGCCTCATCATAACCAGCGTTCTCAGAAAGATCGCCATCCTTGCGCGCGACCTCGATCTGCCGGGCGATTTCGGGGCGACGCACATTGATGCGCCAATCCAATTCCTCCTTCAGCTTTTTCAGGCCCTCGGGAGTGAGATAAACGACGTTTTCATTTTCGTTGTTCGACATGACAAAACTCCATGCTTCCTTGGAGAAGATAATTTCCCGTCAGATATTAGACGTTATCGGAAATAAAAAGGGTTATTGCTCACGTCCGGCATTATGCTGCTAATGACAACGCTCAATGATTAATGAATAATGATCAAAGGCGAAATCAGTGTGGTTTTCACTTTAATCATTACTCATCAATCATTGATTCGGGCATGTTTGAGCGGAAAGTTAAGAGCTCGCCTCACCGCAGGTTACTGCCAAAATGTCTATTTTCCACGCGGCAGCGCCGCCGGACAAAAAAAGAACTGAGGCGAAGCCCAGTTCCTTGAGACAAGTCGTTGGCGTGATCGATATTATACTCGAAACAGCGCAAAAGCGTCAAAATAAGTACCAAGGTCTCACCACTACTTTTTGCCACGAAGAAACGAAGAAGGCAAAGACACGAAGCCTTTTTCTTTATTTTTCCTTCGTGTCTTCGAAAAACTTCGAGCCTTCGTGACATTTTTAGGTTTAAAGTCCAGTACGTTAGCAGTTACAAAAAATGAGAGGTTGCAGGGGGCGTCTCAAGAGAAACCTTGCACGGACGAAAGACGTAGGAGATAATGAACTCATCGCAAGGAGTGACGCCGATGCCATTATTCGCAAAGCCGAGCGAATCGCAAGAGAGCCCGACAACAGAGGACGCCCAACCCCGCAAACTGGCGCTTGTGCTTAGCGGCGGGGGCCCGCGCGGCGCGCTGCAAGTGGGAGCGTTGCGGGCGCTTATGGAGGAGGAAATTGTCCCCGACTTTCTGGTGGGAACCTCCATCGGAGCCATCAATGGCGCGTTCCTGGCCCGCTATGGATATTCCCTCGAAACCCTGGACAAGATGATCGATGTCTGGGACAGCTCCGCGCGCGGCGATTTCGCTCCGGGCGACTTCATTCTGGCCATGTTGCGCAGCATGTTGCTCGGGATCAAAAGCAATAGCTATCTCGAACAGGCCCGGGCCTTCTACGCCAGGCACGGCATCACCCCCGACTTGCGATTTCGCGATCTCACGGGGCCCAGGCTGTACATCGTAGCCACGGACCTCAAACACTATCGCCCGGCCATCTTCGGCGAAGACCCCGATGATCCGGTGCTGGACAGCATGTTGGCTTCCGCGGCCATCCCGCCCTGGATTCCCCCCTTTTCCATCGGCGAACGTCTGCTGATAGATGGCGGTGCGGTCAGCGATGTCCCCATCGAGCCAGCGCTTCGCCATGGCGCAACCGAGATTATCGCCCTGGATCTATTCAATCCGCCCCTCGACACGACGAATATGAAAGGCGTCACGGGCGTGCTGAACAGGGTGATCGCAACCATGGAAAATCGGCACATCGAACTGGAGCTGGAACTGGCCCGGCTCAAGGGCGTGACCGTGCACCGCTGGAAGTTGAAATATGAGCAACACATCCCCATGTGGGACCTGAGTCACACCCACAATCTCATTCATGTGGGCTACGAAACCGCAAAAGCCTATCTGGCTGACGAGACGAAACGACTTGAGGAAGCCGAGGCTCTCGCGGCCGCTTCGCGGCCATCGCCCTTGATGCGCCAGTGGGAGGCGTGGCTGGAGCGGGCGCGGGAGCTGATGCCCGGGCGTCATCGCAAATAGCCCAACAAAGAGAAATCCCGAGGCCGCTTTGCCTCGGGACTTCTCTCCACACACACATAGAAAGGAGGTGCACCGATGAATGTTAATAACATTCGAAGAGGTGACGTCTTTAGTAAACCATACTCGGGGAGAGGCGGATATGATCTAGATCATATTTTTAGGCCAAAAAGTTACATTCAGTGCATTTGATGCAAGTATGAATGTTGCACGCATGGAAGAGCCAACGCCCGCCACCCGCTTGATCGGCTGCCAACTCTGTCCCGCGTTTGACGTTTTCCCCCTCGCCGTTCTATGATTCCGCCATGGCTCACCTGTTGATCATCGAAGACGACGCCGACCTGCGCAAGGCTCTGAAATTCAGCCTGAAGGAGCAAGGATATGACATCAGCACCGCATCGACGGGCCCGAACGGTCTGAAGAAGGCCCGCAACCGCGATTACGATCTCATCATCCTGGACCTGATGCTGCCGGGGCTGGACGGTCTTTCGTTGGTGCGGGCGCTGCGCCAGAGCAAGCAAACGCCCGTGCTCATGCTCACCGCGCGCAGTTCCGAGATGGACAAGATCATCGGGCTGGAAAGCGGCGCGGATGATTATCTCACCAAGCCCTTCAGCCTGGGCGAGCTCATGGCCCGCATTCGGGTGCTGCTGCGCCGCACCCAGCGCACGCCAGCCTTCTCCGAAGTCCTCACAGCGGGCCCCCTCTCACTCAATCTCATCAGCCGCCGGGTGACGCTGCACGGCCAGCGCATCGAGCTCAGCCCCAAGGAGTTCAGCCTGCTGGCCGAGCTGATGCGCCATGAACGGGCCGTCTTGAGCCGCGACCTGCTGCTGGAGCGCATCTGGGGCTACGATTACGCGGGCGACACCCGCACGGTGGACGTGCACATCCGCTGGCTGCGGGAAAAAATCGAAGCAGACCCCTCCCATCCCCGCTACATCCAGACGGTGCGCGGGGTGGGCTACCGCTTCGAAAATCCATACGACGGGGACGATGACGCAGCCTGAGACGCGCGGGGAAGGAAGGGGACGACATGCGCTCATGGTGATGTTCTGGCTGCTGGCGGGGCTGCTGCTGCGGGCCTGGCAATTTGGCTGGCATCCGCTGCGGGAGGATGAGGCGCTGTACAGCTATTGGGCTCGGCTCATCTCATCGGGCCGGGATGTGATGCTGGAGCGGGTGGCGGTGGACAAGCCGCCTTTCTTCCTCTACGCGCTGGCCCGCTGGTTCGATTGGTTCGGGCCCAGCGATGCGTCCGGGCGCAGCCTCAATCTGCTCATCTCGTTCATCACCATGCTGCTGACATGGCTGCTGGCCCGCCGGCTCTTTGGCTCCCGGGCAGGGCGCTGGGCCCTGGCCATGTTTACCCTCTCCCCCTTCTCCATCAGCTTCGCCTCCACTGTTTACACCGACCCCCTGCTCACCATGTGGATTGCGTTGGCCCTGCTGCTGGCGAGCTGGCGGCTGGGCTTGCTGGCGGGCCTGGCCCTGGGCATGGGATTCGCCACCAAACAGAACGCGCTGCTCTTCATTCCTCTCATTCTGCTGGCCCTGCCCCGGGGCCGGTGGCCGCGCCCGATGAATCGTCACTATGCGGCCATCCGCGAAAAAGCGGGGCCCGCGAGCCGCAAGGCGCTGCAAATCGGCTATTGGCTGACGCCCCTCCTGCTGGCCGCGCTGGGTTTCTGGTATATCTGGTTCAAGGTGTGGCAGTGGGATGGCTGGCGCATCCTCCCCGCCGAAATCCCCGATTTCTGGACGCAATCGTGGCATAGCTACGGTGGACTGACGTGGGTTTCAGCGAGCGAATGGCCCGCCCGCCTGGACGAATGGGCGCAGGTGTGGCGCTGGTGGGGAGGCGGCGTTGCGGGCACAGTCGTCGTCCTCGGGCTGAGCGCCATCGCGGTCATCGCAGCAATGCGGCGAATGCGGCTGAAAAGAAACGCTCTTGCCCCCGAAGCCGCCCAACCAGCCGCGGGCCCGCTCTGCGCCGAATGCTGGACGCTGCTCTTTGCCCTGTTTATCATCGGCTATCTGGCCCTGCATTTCTTCTTCAGCTTCCAGGCCTGGGATCGATATCTGCTGCCCCTGACGCCGCTGAGCGCCATGCTAACGGCTGAGGGTGCGCTGATCCTGTGGCGTCGCGCCCGGGCCTGGCCCGCACTCTGGCGCTGGGGCGCCGCGGCGCTTCTGATCATCCCCTTGCTGCTGGGAGCGGGCCGGGCCGCGACCGCCCGCATTCCCATCGGCGGTGATCACGGCGCGTACGACGGTCTGCTGGCGGTGGCGGATTATCTGCGAGAAAACACGCCCGCCTATCATGGCGTGGTCTATCAACGCTGGCTGGGCTGGCAATGGGATTGGTATCTGTGGGACGGGCCTCCGCGGCAATACTGGGCCGATCCAGCGGCCCTCATCGACGATCTGTCCTTCGACCGATATGGCTACATCCGATTTGTGGTTTTTCCTGGCTGGCGTCTGGATGAAAAACCGGCGCTGGATGCGGCCCTGGCCGCGCTGGGCCTGCGCCTGGAAGAGCGGCTGCGGGTGCAAGACGCGGCCACGGGCGAGACGAAGTTCGTGGTGTACGAAATTGAGCCCCACATCCGCTAACCGAATCGGACGGTCGCGTCAGCCCGGTGCATCCTTCAACATGCTCAGGGCATTCACCTGCACGACGTCCGCGCCCTCCCACACCGGGCCCGACTCGTCGAACTCCCAGTCATAAGGCTCCTCGATGTAGAGGCTGATGCGGCCTTGGGGGCCCAGCAACGCCAGATCCGCCTCGGGCCGGTCGCCCATCTCCACCGGATACCAGCACTCCATGGCCAGCCCCTGCTCCCGCACCGCTGCTGGAAGAAATCGCCGTACATGACATCGGGGCGAAACTGACTTTCGTCGATGCGGACGATGGGCTGCGGATCGAGCGCGCGCGGGCCCGTCAACTCATGCACCGCTCGGGCCACCGCCGCGTAAGTCGATTCCTCCATGTTTGCGAAGCCGCCCGGCAGCCGCCAGCGCCCCTCCTGCGAATGTTCGATGAGCAAAAGCGCGCCATCTTGTCGCAGCAGCAAAGCCTTGGCCTTGGGCGTGACCTTACGGTGGCCACGTTTCTTCGCACCTTTAGTTGACTTCTTTTTCTTCTTCGACTTCGCTTTGGCCAGGCTCTTCTCCGCCTCGCTTTTGATGACCTGCTCTACCCCAATAGGCGTGGACGTCCCTTGCTCCACATCGAGCAGCGACAAGGCAAACAGGGCCAGGCCCCGTACGGGCCTGCCAAAAATGGATAAAAAGAAACGATCCAGGCCATTCGTCTTCTTCCCTGCCTTGGTCACCACGCTTTTGTCTCCGGCAAGGATGTATTCGTGCTCCGGAGTGTGCAGGTGGCTCTTGAAAAACAGTCAGGACAGGGGTGACCATGGCAAAGCCGTGTGGAAAAAGCGCTGAATCATGCGATAGCTGCCTTCTTTATCCGTCCAGCAAGAGAGCCCTAGCATGGTCACCCGGCCGCTCGTAAGGGCCGGCTTGCAAGTAGGCCTGACGTTCGATTTGCATGGCCAGGTTAATCAAAACGCGAATCATCTCCGGAATGTACTCCATTCCCTGACTGATGAAGCCTTCCATGATCTCATTTGGTAAGATACAATGGTCTTGGCAGGTCATGGGGGTCTCCTGTGCGTTATGGTGATTCACAGGATACCCCCTGGCCTGCCTTCTGCCAGTTTTACAGAGACAACTTTACACTACTCTCGCTCCAACATTATTTCTTGATTTGTATCAACAAGACATCTTCAAGTGAGTACGGGTTTTGACTGATAAGAGCTATCCAATTCCCTTTTGGTGAAATCAAAACAGGTTCCTTTATTTCCAGTTCCCACACACTGGATTCCACCGATGGTGGGAATACGCATCCTGCTTGTAAGTACGGGAAGACGCTTTCTCGTGGCAAAGTGTTTACTTCCAAGTTCTGCGGAATGTGTTCAATCGAGATGGGCCTTCTTTCTTGATGAAGGTTGAATTGCCAAATCTGCTGACTATGTTTACAAGTGGAACGATAATAAAGAGTCTCGGCATCCCAGCCAAGCAATTCGTAAGTGCAGGGATGATATTCACCAACAGCCTGTACACTTTTTAGTCCCCGGGAAATTGGGGAGGGCGCTGTTACAAGAACCATGTTGTAATCCTTCGCTACGACTAGAGCAGGAGAATAAGGCATTGAAACAAAGGCTAACATGCAAGCGACCAGCAACAATAATACCCCTATTGTTCTTTTGTTGTGACTCTCCTTTATCAGTGAAATCAGCACGGATCCCGCAAAGATAAGTATTGTGGCAATATAGCCAATAACAGTCTCTAGAAAGAGTGCCGATATAACAAATGACACTATTCCAACCGGTATGCTAAAGATCGAGATAATTCCGTACAGCCAACTAGAATTACAATCAACGATAAAGAGCTGAACAATTCGAATGTAGACAAAAGGCAAGAAAATAACAGCAGCAAGGAAAAAAGAAAACAGGAAGAATGGCCTTTTATCAGCTTGGTCTTTCAGAAAAGTCATAACATGTTTCATAGGAGGAAATATCCTTTAAAGTGACGTCTAACACGTACCAGGCAAGCCAAGCCTGCCTTCGAAGAAACGCTAACGACATGCGTCAGGGGCGGGCGGCGCATACAAACCCTCTTCCATATTTCCTCCCCCGCCCGTCCCGGAGTGGGGGAGGAACAAAAGGTGGGGGCTCCCGGCCTCCGCCCGATGCGGCCGAGTCCGAATGCAGAACCACTATTCATTGCGCAGCATCACCGGCAAGTGCAGGGCGTGCGGGTAAAAGCGCAGGATAATCAGCCCGGCATACCAGTCGGCCACGTAAACGTAGTCGCCGGAGACCGCGACGTCCTCGGCCCACCCCGGCGTATCGTAAAACCCCACCTCGCGCGGATTCGCAGCATCGGAAACATCGATGAAGCGTAACCCGGCATCCCAGTCGGCCACGTAAGCATAGCCGCCGGAGACAGCGACGCCCAAGGCCCGCTCCGGCGTATCGTAGAACCCCACTTCGCGCGGATTCGTAGCATCGGAAACATCGATGATGCGCAATCCGGCATCACCGTCGGCCACGTAGGCGTAGCCGCCGGAGACCGCGATGCCCT
>JALXAF010000034.1 GCA_026992375.1 Anaerolineae bacterium | reverse complement strand
CACCTACCGTCTGGGCACGCTGACGGTGAAAGGCGCGTTGCCCACGGGCGCTGCGCCCGCCATCGTCGCCATCTGGCTGGCCGAAGGCCGCATCGAGCCGGGCGTGCATCCGCCCGAGCTGGCCCTGGACCCCGAGGATTTCTTCTCCGAGCTGAAGAAGCTGGGCATCGAGACTCGCGTTACAGTCACTCGCGAGATATAGCGTCCTGCTAACGCATGGTCTTTTTTATCCAACCAGATAACTGCTAACGCATCCTGGTTAACAAACCACAAAGGCCCCAAAGACGCTAAGAACACGGAGAAAAAATGTACAAATTCCCCTTTGCGCCTTTGTGTCTTAGTGTTCTTAGTGGTTTTAGGGTGACGACCTTAGAAGTTACCCGTGTTTTCTCCTATCCGTGTTGAGTGAACAAGGCTACGTTAGCAGTTACAAAACCAGACAAAGGAGCCCAACGCATTCTCGCCCAACTGCAGCAGGCTCTGATTGAATAAATCCTGGAAAGGGGCTACGACGCCATCACCATTCGGGACATCACCGAACGGGCGCATGTTGGCTACGCCACCTTTTTCCGGCACTACGATGGCAAGAAGGCACTATTAGCGGACGCTTTCCAGCAATCGGTTACCGAACTAGTGGCGCTACTGCACTCTCTAGGCGAGACCTCGCCGAAGAAGAAGGCAGTGGTTGCGAAACGATATGTTATTCTATCCTGAGCAGACGGGCGTTTTCTACGCAGAACTCATTCTCCTCCCCGCCGAAGAACTGGTCTTTCTCGTCGCCGACGGTCGGGCCCAGGCTGAATCGTAGGGCGGACGCAGTCCTCTTGCGTTGTTCAAAGTAGGCGTCACGTATGGCAGTGCGCCGATACCGAAAAAAATGCCTCGCGGCCAGGGCGACGCGGAATGCCAATCCCGTAATGCGTGATGCGTGATGCGTAACAATCTCACGCATTACGCATTACGTCCGTGGCAGCCTCGCCCGACGGGGGCTTTGCCAACCTTCAGCAACCAGCGACTTTTCTATTTTCAAAACAGCAGGCCCATCACCAGCCTGCGCAGCAGTTCTATCAAAAAGAAGGCGACGATGGGGGAGAAGTCCAGGCCCGCGGCCGGCGGGATCACTCGGCGCAGAGGAGCCAAAACGGGTTCGGTGAGCTGATAAACGATCCGCACCAGCGGGTTGTAAGGATCGACGCGCACCCAGCTCATCACCACTCTGATGAAGATGATGAAGTTGTATGCAGTGAACAGGAAGTTGATGACGCTTGCGAGATAATACATGACGCCTCAGTCTCCTTGGGTCATTTCGTTGGCGGACGCCATTGGGGATGGATATCGTCGGCGGGGTTGTGGGTCAGACGCTTGACATTGGAGCCATTCGCGTCCATGACATAGATCTCGGTGTTGCCGTCCCGATCGGAGATGAAGAGTATCTTCTTGCCATCGGGCGACCAGGCGGGATCGCCATCGTCGGCGGGGTTGTTGGTGATATTGGAGACTTCGCCAGTGTCGAGGTCCATAACGTATATCTCCAAATTCCCATCGCGATCGCTCATAAACGCGACCTTCTTGCCATCGGGCGAAAAGACGGGATTCGTGTCGCGGGCGGGATTCTTCGTTAGATTTTCCTCGTCGCCGCTGGCGTGGCGCATGTAGATTTCCTCATCGCCATCGCGTGTGGACATAAAGACAATGCGATCGCCGTCCGGCGACCAATCGCCATACATATCCAGCCCCAGTTCCGAAGTCATCCGTTTGGCTTTGCCGCCCTCGACATCCATGGACCACAGTTTAGGATTGGCTGTGACTTCTGTGGTCCCGCCCTTGCCGGGAATGTAGTAGGTGCGGTTGGAGAGAAAGAGCATTTTGCTGCCATCGGGCGACCAGGCGGGATCCACATTGAAACCGCCGCCATTGGTGAGACGATTGATCTCGCCGCTCTCCATATCGATGATATGCACGTCGGGATTGCCATCGCGCTCGGATGTGAACGCGAGCAGTTTGCCGTTGGGCGACCAGGCGGGCATGCCGTCGTAGGCGGGATTTTTTGTGAGATTGACAAGATTACCGCCGTCTTCATCCATCAGATAAACTTCTGCATTGCCATCGCGATAGGTTTCGAAGGCGATCTGTCCTTTTTCTTTCTGGACGTTACATGCCGAAAGGAGAAGCATCGAGAGAAGGAGGATGATTCTCAGAAAGATGGATCGTTTCATATTTTCCTTGCGAAAGAGAGACCCTGGACAAAATCGCTAGGGCAACTCTGACCAGGGTTTTGGTAAGGGGTGGTTGGGCGTTCTGTGGATTATTCGCCGCGCAAGCGTGGGTCAAATGCGTCGCGCAGGCCATCGCCCAGGAAGTTGAAGGCCAAGACTGTGAGGGTGAGGGCGAGGCTGGGCACGAGCACACCCCAGGGGGCTGTGCGCAGGGCTCCATAGCTGTCGGAAATCATGTTGCCCCAACTTGGGCGGGGGGGATTGATGCCCAGGCCGATGAAGCTGAGGAATGCTTCGGTGAAGATGTAGCCAGGAATAGCCATGGTCTCGTAGACGATGGCGGGACCGAGGATGTTGGGCAGTACATGCTGAGAGATGATGCGGCGATCGGTGGAGCCGATGGCCCGGGCCGCCTCGATATATTCCTTTTTCTTGACGCTGAGCACTTGTCCCCGAGTGATGCGGGCCATGCCAAGCCAATTGAGCAAGCCCAGCGCAATGAACAGGAAGAACATGCCGCCCATGGCGTTGTCGATTTCTACCAGACTGGCCATGAAGCTTCGTCCGGTGCTCATCACCATGATGACGAAGAGCGCAAAACTTATAATGATGCCGACGATCATCGAAATCAGAAAAATTCCTACGCCGCCGCCATCCTCTCGTTTCGCCAGCAAGATGCCGACGATAAAGGCCGCGGCGAGGATGGCCATCACCGCCGGCCCGAACCAGCCAGGCATTTTGAACGGCCCCATTACTTCTGTGCTGGTTTGTCTCGCCACCGCCTTGAAGTACACCTGCATTAAAATTACGAAGACGATGATGGGTAGTGCGTAGAGGAAATCAACGAACCGCATCATAATGTTATCCACTCTGGCGCTGCTATAACCCGATAACAGCCCGTAAAGGATGCCCACGACCAGACTCACGGTGGCTCCAACGAAACCCACGGCTAGCGAAACCTGTGCGCCATAGAGAGTGCGACTCAGCACGTCGCGACCGAGGTAGTCGGCGCCCAACCAAAAGGTCTTGCCCTGATATTCGGGGTCTTTGCCGGTGTAAGGGGATCCGGGCGGGGCGTTGTTGTCATACAGGCTAGTTTTATCGTAGGGGAAGGGCGCGACGATTTTGGTGACGGGCGGAATGGCGATGAAAATCTCGAGCACAATGAAAATCAACGCTCCCACCGCCACCTTGTTTTTGAAGAGCTGATGAACTGCGTCTCGCAGAGGGGATCGTTGAGCGCGCGCTGAAGCAAAATCAATTTGCGGGGAGGAGTCAGTCGAAGCGGTCATATACTATCTCCGAAGAATGAAATGCAAAAGCAAACGGTGCAAGACATTGCACGAAATCAATCAAAGCGAACACGGGGATCGAGCCAAGCGTAAACGATGTCGACGACCAGGTTGGCTATGACAATGGCGAAGCCGAACAGGAGCGTTGTTCCCAACACGACGGGATAATCCCGGTTGCCGACGCTGGTGATGAAGTGACGCCCCAGGCCGGGGATGGCGAAGATCTGCTCCACGATGAAGGTGCCTGTCAGCACTGCTGCGAACATGGGCCCCAGAATGGTGACCACAGGGATGAGGCTGTTTTTGAGGGCGTGCACCACGATGACCGAGCGCTCGCGCAGCCCCTTGGCCCGGGCTGTGCGGATGTAATCTTCGCGCACAACTTGCAGCAAGCTGGCTCGGGTGAGCCGGGCGATGGAGGCGGAAAGGCCGGTGCCCAGCACCACCACCGGCAACACGGCGTGATGGAAAAATTCAAATGTGGGTTTGGGGATGAGATTCACCCAAAAGGGGATGGGCTCGCCTGCGTTGATATATTGCTGGGCGATGCCGGAAAATAGCGGTTCCGCCTTCCATTGCGCCACCGGAAACCACCCCAGGGTGAGTGCGAATATCCAGATGAGCAGCGGCCCTAACACCACATTGGAAATAGAAACGCCCAGGATAGCGATAAACGTGGAGGTGTAATCGATCCATGTGTTGTGTTTCAGAGCGGCCAGGATTCCGAATGGAATGCCAATGCCGATGCCGAGAATCATCGCCATCATTCCCAATTGCATGGAGACGGGCAGGGCCGTGGCTAGGATATCGCTCACGGTGCGGCCGCGATAACGGAAGGAAGGACCCAGATCACCCATGATGAGGCCCTTGCTGTGGTTGTCTTCCTTGCCGGGCCGACAAATCTTATCCCCGATCAAATAAGAGCAGAATTGCTGCCAGACGGGATCATCCAGATGATATTTTGCCTCGAGGTTTTTGACAACGGATGGCGGCAAACTTTTATCACCAGAAAAGTCAAAGGGGCCGCCAGGTATCGCCCGAATAAGAATAAATGTCACGAGCGCCACCATAAACAACACTGGAATGGCCCACAGGAGACGGCGAATGATGTATTTGGTCACAGAAACACCTCCGGATGCTGGATAAATCGCCAGACGCCGAAGCGATTGGCTTTAACAAAGTGCATTTCGGTGCACTCGTACAACTGGCGTTTCGCCAGCAGATGGTAACTGCCAACGTAGTCAAATTTAGCGCCACAAAGTCCACAAAGGAGCGAAGACCGCAAAGGATAGTTGAATTTTACTCTTTGCTCCTTTGCATCTTGGTGTTCTTCGTTGTTTTTGAACTCGTAATGAGCCAAGATATCTGAGCGGTTACCGTGGGTTTTGATATGACGTGCGGCAGACCACCTTAGTAGTTACAGCAGATGAGAGAAGGGTTACGCCTTGGCGGTGAAGAAAAATGAGGTTGACAGCCCCCGCAAACTGGGAGCTGCCAACCAGCGTAAACGGAATTGTCGCCGCAAAGCAGGACGAAGGCGCTTACTTGATGCCTTTGGCTGCTTTCTTGGCTTCCCAATCCAACTTCCATTCGAACCAGCTCGTGCCGCCCATTTCGGCGTAGGTGCGGAAGGTGACGTAGGGCTTGGTGAGGGTGACGATGGTGTAGTAGTAGATGGGAGCGATAGCGGCTTCCTTGTCGTTCAGGATGTACTCGGCCTGCTTGTACAGGGCTTTGCGCTCTTCCGGATCTGGCGAAACTTCGGCCTTCTCCACCAGCTCCAGGAATTCCTGGTTGTCCCAGCGGATGTCGTTGCGGGCCTTGGGCGAGAAGACCTCATTCACCCAGTTGTTCTCATCCGGATAGTCGGCGCACCAGCCAAGTCGCCAGATGTGCGGCATTTCTTCGACGGGCGTGTCCTTGGAGATGGTCTTCAGGTAAACTTTCCATTCCTGATTCTCGATGTTGATATTCACGCCAAGGGTGTCTTGCCACATGGCTGCGATGGCCTGGGCGATCTTCTGATGGCCTTCGGAGGTGTTGTGCATCAGGGTCAGCGTGCCCAGATCCGCGCCACTCTCATAACCGGCTTCTTTCAGCCAGCCTTTGGCCATCTCGACGGCCTTGTCGTAGCCCGTGCCGCCCATATCCTCAGGCAGAGCCCAGGGCGCGATGTCGGGATCGCCGGCGGCATTACCGAAAATCATGCTGGGAGCAAAGGTATTGGCCGGAATCTGGTTGCCTTTGGTCACGTTCTCGATGAGACCGACGCGATCGATGGCGGCGGAGAGAGCGCGGCGCACCAGGGCGTTGTCCACCGGGGGTTTGTCATTGGTGAAGCCGTAATAGTAGGTGCAATCGCGAGGGGCAATGTAGAGCTCTTTGCTCAGCACGGGGTCGGTCTTCACGCGATCCATTTCTTCCAGCGGGGGAGCGCCCACATCGAGGTCGCCGGCTTCGTACATGGCGAAGGCGGTGGAAGCTTCCACGACCATGACGGCGTGCACTTCGTCGATCTGCACGTCATCAGCGCCCCACCAGTAGGGGTTCTTCTTCAGCACGAGGCTGTCGTCATGGTTCCACTCAGCAAGCACGTACGGGCCGTTGGTCCAGATGAGACCGGGCTCGATCCAGCGCTCGCCCTTCTCTTCGATGGGCTCGCGCGGCATGGGGCGGGCGACCCACATGCTGGCGATGGCGGGGAAGTAGCCGGCGGGATGCTCAAGGGTGAACTTGACGGTGTAGTCATCCAGCGCCTCGACGCCAACGTTATCCAGCAGGGCCTGCACTTCCTCGTCGCTCATGGCGCCGACGTCGGCGGTGTTCAGAGCTTCGCCACCCTTGATGATATAAAGGACGTAGGCGTAACCGGAGGCGGTGCGAGGATCCAACGTGCGCTTCACGCCGTAGACCACGTCCTGAGCGGTGACCGGGCGCTGGGGCTCCACTTCGCCGGTGCCGGGATTGTAGCGCACCCACTGAGCGTCATCGCGCAGCTTGAAGGTGTACTCCAGCCCGTCATCGGACATGGTCCACTCGGTGGCGAGCATGGGAAGCACGTCGGGGTCGGGGCTGCCGATCTGGGTCAGGCCCACGAAGAGGTTGCGCATTACATCGATGGATGTGGTGTCTTCGCCCAGGGCGGGATCCAGCGTGGGGGGCTCGGTGCCCAGGTTGATGTCAAGGACGACGGTCGAGGCGGGTTCCGGAGTCGGAGTGACCTCAACCTCTTTCTCAACCACTACGGTCTTCTCGACTTCTTTCTCGACGACCTGGGTGACGACGACGGTCTTCTCGACCACCTTCTCGACGACTTCGGGGGTGGGCTGGGAGCAGGCGCTCAGCGCGATAACGCCGAGGACAAGCACCAGCACCAGGATAATCCACTTGTTGCGAGACATTTAGTTTCTCCTCCTGTAAGATGGAAGAATGAGTTGCGCCGAAGCGCAGGACGAAAAAGTCACGATAAGGGGGCAACTTGCCAGGATGCTCTTATCATGAGATGTGGTGTTGGCTTTTTCACCTCCTTGCAATTGAATATGAGCAAGTGAATCAGAGAAATCGTAGTAGTTTATCAAAAACAGCGAGGACGCCCGTTGTGCGAGCGTAAACGGATGTTGACGACGCAGACGTTTGGTGAAGGCGTTGCCTTGCTGTCTTCTCTCGGAGCAATCGAGTGCGCGTTCGCAGTTCAATAGACGTTATCGGAAACAAGGAAGTTGTCGCTCATGTCCGGCGTCATGCTGCTGGCAATGCTCAAATGATTAATGAACAATGATCAAAGGTGGAATTAGTGTGGTTTTTACTTTAATCATCACCCATCAATCATTGATTCGGGCATGATTGAGTAGCAAGTTGAGAGCCCAACTTGCCGTAGGTTATATCCAACAATGTCTAATAAAGATGGCAGGCCACCCAGTGCTCTTTCTCGGGCGTGCCCAGGTTCTTCCATTCGGGCTCTTGCTCCGCACAGATATCCATAACTCGGGGGCAGCGAGTGCGGAAGTTGCAGCCCGAAGGCGGATTGGTGGGCGAAGGCACGTCGCCTTCCAGCACGATACGATGCCGTTTTTCTTCGATGTAGGGATCGGGAATGGGAACGGCCGAGAGCAGCGCCTGGGTGTAAGGATGCAGGGGCTCTTCGTACAGGGTCTCGTGATCCGTCAATTCGACGATCTTGCCCAGATACATCACCGCCACGCGGTCGGAGATGTGGCGCACCATGGAGAGATCGTGTGCGATAAAGAGGTAGGTGAGGCCGAGATCCGCCTGAAGGTCTTCCAGCAGATTCACGATCTGAGCCTGAATGGAGACGTCCAGCGCCGAGATGGGCTCATCAGCGACGATGAATTTGGGGTTCACGGCCAGCGCCCGGGCGATGCCGATGCGCTGTCTCTGTCCGCCCGAGAATTCATGCGGATATCGATTGACAAAATAGGGATTGAGTCCCACCAGCTTCAAGAGCTCCTGCACCCGCTCGCGCTTTTCTCGCCCCTTGGCCAGGTTATGCACTTCGAGGGGCTCGCCCACAATGTTGCCTACGGTCAGGCGAGGATTCAGCGAGGCGTAGGGATCCTGGAAGATCATCTGCATCTCGCGGCGCTGGCGACGCAGCGTCTCGCCCTTCATGGTGGTCAGCTCTTTGCCTTCGAACAGGACGCTGCCTGCGGTGGGGCGATAGAGTTGCAGGATGGCGCGGCCCGTGGTGGACTTGCCGCATCCCGATTCGCCGACCAACCCTAGCGTCTCGCCCCGCTTGATGGAGAAACTAATGCCATCCACGGCTTTCACATCCGCGATCTTGCGCTGGATGATGATGCCCTTGGTGATGGGGAAATACATCTTGAGGCCATCAACCTCAAGCAAGACATCTTTTTGCTGACCGTTATTGCTAGACATAGATGCCTCCTTCTTTGATGTCAGCCACCATGGTTTCCCAATTCCAGCAGGCCACGCGTCGGGTGGGCGAAGTCGCCTCGATGGGTGGGGTTTCCTCGACGCATTTCTCGGTGCGATAGGCGCATCGGGGTGCAAATGGACAGCCCTTCGGCAGGTCTATCAAGTCCGGAGGCAGACCATCGATGGGGATCAGTCGTTTGCTCTTGCCCATATCCAACCGAGGAACGGAGCGCAAGAGCCCCAGAGTGTAGGGATGATGAGGTTCACTGTACAGCTCGTGCACTTCGGCTTCTTCTACGATGTGCCCGGCGTACATGACGATGACGCGTTCGGCCAGGCCCGCAACGACGCCTAGATCGTGGGTGATCCAGATGATCGCCATGCCGATCTGCTCTTTCAAACTCTTGACTAGATCGACAATCTGGGCCTGAATGGTCACATCCAGCGCTGTGGTGGGCTCATCCGCGATGAGGAGTTGCGGGTTGCAGGAAAGCCCCATGGCGATCATCACGCGCTGTCTCATGCCACCGGAGTATTGGTGCGGATAGGAGTCCAGCCGACTGGCTGCTCCTGGAATGCCGACCATCTCCAGCA
>JALXAF010000033.1 GCA_026992375.1 Anaerolineae bacterium | reverse complement strand
CGACTGAACACTGATTACTGAAACACTGAACACTTGCCCCCATGCTCATCGCCCGAGTCGTCGGCACGGTGGTTTCCACCGTCAAACATCCCTCCTTTCACAACCACAAGCTGCTGGTGGTGCAGCCCTTGCACGCCTCGGGCCAGGAGGACGCGCGGGATTTTGTGGCGCTGGATGTGGCCCACGCCGGCATCGGGGATGTGGTGCTGGTCAACCAGGAGGGTGGCGGGGCGCGGGAGGTGCTGAACGATCCTCATGCGCCGGTCATCTCTCTCATCGTCGGCGTGCTGGATTCGGTGGAGATGCGGGGCTGACGCCATATTGGGCGCAACGGGATATCCTTTTACAAACCGGCGCTCCTTTTTCATTCAGGGAGATTTCTCCTCCCTGCGGCCGTCGAAATGACGGGGGCTGTTTTTCTTCTAGACTGTGCACTTTGGGCGAACGGGGCCGGGCGCAACTTTGCCATCATCTTCCAATCTTGCGTATACTAGGCTGTGTCCATGATTTACGCATCATCTCAACCTTTGCATGTAACTGCTAACGTACTTGACTTTAAGTCGCCAAAAGCCACGAAGGCTCGAAGTTTTTCGAAGACACGAAGGAAAAATAAAGAAAAATACTTCGTGCCTTCGCCTTTCTTCGTATCTTCGTGGCAAAAAGTGGTGGCTACACCTTAGTAATTACCTTTGCATACATCGACGACATTATGACTCACGATCATCACAGTCGCCCGCAGGCTGATCCTGCGCCACGCAATATCACCATCGACCGTCCCAACCAGCTTCTCATCATCGAATGGGAGGATGGCGCGTATTGCGAATACCCTCTGCCCGGCATTCGCTACATCTGCCCCTGCGCGGAGTGCCGGGGCGGTCACGAGCACATGGGCAAGCCTATCCCGCCCGAAGACATCTTCAAGACGCCGCCGCCCGGCGTCTCCACCGAATTGGTCGATGTCAAGCTGGTAGGCAATTATGGCATTCAGTTTTTCTGGGCGGATGGTCATAACGCGGGCTTGTACACCTGGAAGATATTGCGTCCTTTATGTCCCAAAATGAGGCGCTAATCGCACAACGCTTCGATTGTCGCTGAATCGGCGCTATTCGGAGATGAGCGTTGACGAGACCATCTGTTTTCGATGCGTCATTCTCGCCGCATGAGCGATTTATGAGAGGTTTCCTGCTATGATTATCGAAGATGGCGACGGCAAATCGCCCGAACGCCCCAAACGCGTGCTTACGCCGCTTCCGTTCGAGGGAGCGTTCCATCTCACTCAGGCGTTTGGCGAAAATCCCCATCTCTACCGCCGTTTGAATCTGCCCGGCCATAATGGATTGGACTGGGGCATGCCCGAGGGAGTGGAGATTCTGGCCGTGGATGAGGGATTCGTCATCCGGGTGGAGGAGCGCCCTGAAGGCTTTGGCAAGCATGTCAAAATCCAACATAAGTGGGGACAGACCCTTTACGCCCACCTCAGCGAATTCAGGGTGGTGATGAATCAGCCGGTCAAACAGGGGGATATCATCGGGCTTTCGGGCGATACAGGCTTCAGCACGGGCCCGCACCTGCATTTTGGCATGAGGGTCAAGCCGTATGATCTGAACGATGGCTGGTATGGCTACACCAATCCCCAACGTTATCTGCAATGGCCCGAAGCGGGCGTCATCGCCACTGCGACCTCGCTTGCCACCGGGGAAGATGTTGCGGCGCTGGCTTTTCAGTTGCAGGAGGCCCAGATGCAGGGGGATTTGTGGGAGGAGAAGATCGTCGAGCTTCTGGAGCGCTATTTGCCCGGCCAACTGCCTGAGGATGCTGATCCCATGATGGTGCTGGAGAAATTGCTGGCCACCTGGGCTGAGGAGCTGGAGCAACTGCGGCGGGAGACCATCGCCGGGGTTTTCGACGTTTAGGCTGTTGGTTGAGGTGAGATTGAGCGACTTGTCACTCCCGCGCAGAATCGTCGTCAAGCTGGGCACCAGCGTGCTCACTTCGGGCACGCCCTATCTCAGCCGCCCCAGGCTCATCGATCTGGTGCGGCAATGCGCCCGGCTGCGCGAGGAGGGCGTGGAGATCATCGTCGTCAGCTCGGGCGCTATGGCTGCGGGCAAGGAGCAGATGGGGTTTCCGGATTTGCCCCCGGATGTGCCCGCCAAACAGATGTTGAGTGCGGTGGGACAGCCGCGGCTGATGGGGATTTATCAGCAGTATTTCGAGATTTACGGCATTCCCGTGGCTCAAATGTTGCTCACCCGCGAGGATTTGCAACTGCGGCGGCGTTATCTCAATGCCCGTCAGACCCTGGCGGCGCTGTTGACGCATCGGGTCATCCCCATCGTCAATGAAAATGACACTGTGACCGCGGAGGAGATCCGTGTGGGCGATAACGACAATTTGTCGGCTATGGTGGCCACGCTGGCCGAGGCGGATATGCTCATCCTGCTCACCGATCAGTCGGGCCTCTTCACTGCGGATCCGCGCACCGACCCCAACGCCCGGCTCATCCCCGAGGTGCGGGAGATCGATGACGGGATTCTCGCCAGCGCGTCAGGATCGGGCACGATGTTGGGCACCGGCGGCATGACCACTAAGCTCCAGGCTGCGGAGACCGCGACTCGCGGAGGCGCCACCGTGGTCATTGCTTCGGGCGATGAGCCGGATGTGCTGCTACGATTGGCCCGGGGTGAGGCT
>JALXAF010000032.1 GCA_026992375.1 Anaerolineae bacterium | reverse complement strand
CAGCGGGATTGGCTGCAGGCGTTGTATCAGGATGCGCTGTTGCATTTGATGGCCGCCCGCGAGGCCCGCGGCGAACCGCAGCAGGCCCTGGAAACCGCACTGCTGGCCCTGACCCTGGACGAATGCAACGAGGCCGCGCATCGCACCGCCATGCGGGCCTACGCCCGGTTGGGGCAGCGGACCGCGGTGCAGGCCCAATATCAGCGCTGTCAGGAAGCCTTGGCCCGAGAGCTGGGCGTGTCGCCTTCGGCGGAGACCACGGCCCAATTTCGCGCGCTGATGGCCCAGAAAGAGCCCTCCGCCGTTGCAAGCCCACCGCCGACGCCTCCTCCCCGGCCATCGAGCCGGTGGACGGCGTCCAGGGCTGCGGACGGAACGTCACCGCTGGTGGGGCGAGATGAGGAGCTGGATTTTCTGCGGGAGCAATGGCGGCGGGCGCAGCAGGGCCGCGGGGGCACGATCTTCCTGCGGGGCGAGGCGGGCATCGGCAAAACCCGTCTGCTCACCGCCCTGGGCGAGGAAATGCGCCGCGGGCGGGGATGGGTCATTGCCGTGGCGAGCTATGAACATGAGCAAGGGCAGCCCTATGGCGCGCTGGTGGATGTGTTGCGCGACGTGGTGGCGGACGCGGGCCCGGAGATCATCCGGCAATTGCCCTCCTGGCAGGTCGCCAATCTGGCCCGGCTGGCTCCTGAACTGCGCCATCTGTTGCCAGCCCACGCCCACGCCATGACAGCCGTCGAGCTGGAACAGAGGCAGATTTTGCGGGCCATGACCAGCCTGCTGATCGCACTGGCCCGGCGCTCTCCCTTGCTCCTGCTCATGGATGATCTGCAATGGGCGCATGAATCGACTTTGGCCTGGCTGCCCATGCTGGCCGAAACAGCGCCGGGGCATCCTCTGCTGTGGGTGGGCGCTTATCGCACCGAAGATGTGGCCGCAGGCGATCTCCTGTCCCGCATCCTCCTCGATCTGGAACGAAAAAAACTGGCCCAGTCCCTGACGCTATCGCGGCTCTCCCTCCAGGACGTTGCCCGCTGGCTGCCCGGCCTGGATGAATCGACCATCGCACGTATCCACCGGCACACCGAAGGCAATCCCTTCTTCGTGCTGGAAACCGTGCGTGCCATGTTGCAGCAGGAAAATCTGCGAGAAACGGCGGGCGGCTATCGCCTGGAAAGTCGCGATTTTACGCCTCCCCTGCCCGATTCCGTGCGTCAGGCCATCGAAATCCGCCTGGCGGGACTTTCGCCCCAGGCCCGGCAGGGGTTGGCCGCGGCCGCGGTCATCGGCCGCGTGTTTGATCTGGATGTGTGGATGCAGGTGTGGGGCCGGGATGAGGAGACAGCGCTGGAAGTCCAGGAGGAATTGCTGCGCGAGCGCCTCTTGCAGGAGGGAGAGGGCGCGTTCACCCGGGATTGCATCTTCGAGCACCACCTGGTGCGGGAAACGGTGTATCTGGGCGTTTCCAGGCGGCGTCGGCAACAATGGCATCTGGCGGCCGCGGCTGCATTGAAGACCCTGCGGGGGGGTGAGCCTGGCGTCAGCGCCGAGATTGCATTCCATTATCTGCGAGCGGACCAACCGCAACAGGCCCGGCCCTGGCTGCTGCGAGCGGGCGATCAGGCCGTGTCCGTCGCCGCCACGGGCGAGGCGTTGCGCTTCTATCAGCGCGCCCTGGCAGGCTTCCCCCGGGATGAGACCCACCGTTTCCAGCGGGCCGTGCTGACGCGCAAGATCGGCGAGACGCATTTCCGGCGGGGCGAATACGACCGAGCCGAGGCGCATTTGCTGCAAGCGCTGGCGCTGCTGGAAAAACCTTTCCCAGCGGCCGGTTTTTCCCTGCATCGGGCGGTGGGCAAATCGATGGCGCATCAGACGTTGCATCGGTTGACGGGCAGGGGCTACGCCGGACGGCGCAGGATCACGCCTGCATTGCGGGAGGAGGTGACCATTTACACCGTGCTGGGGTGGATGTACAGCCTGCAATCCCGCTACGAGGAATATCTGCTGGTCTCCCTGCGGGCGCTGAATTGCTCGGAGGATGCGGGCTACGCCCGGGGCATCGCCGTGGCCGCCACCGCGTTGGGCCTGGCCGCGGATTTCATGGCCCGCTTCGGGCTGGCGGAGCGCTTCCACCGCCGGGCGCAATCCGTGGTCGCCAGGGTGGATCAACCGGCCGACGCCGGTTTTGCCGCCTTCGGGCAGGCCTATCACGCCTATCTGGTGGGCGAGGAGGAGATCATGCTGGCGCAAGCCGCGCTGGCTGCGGAAAAATACCGGCAGGCCGGAGATGTGCATCGCTGGTCGTTGGTCATGCTGCTGCAGGGCTATGTGCTGACCCAGCGTGGGCGATTGCAGGACGCGGCAGACATGGGGCGGGAGTTGGCAAAGACGGGCCAGGCGTTGCAGGATGCGGAGGTGCGCTGTGCGGGGGAATCGCTGCTGGGCCTGGTCGGGTTCTGGCGGGGGCGATGGCGGGAGGCCGCGGCGCATCACGCCCAGGCTGCGGCCCTGGCCGAGAACGTTCCCGACCACATGAGCCTGGTGGAGAATCTGGCCGGCCGCGCCCGCTGCCTGCTGCGGCTGGGGCGCTGGGATGAGGCCCGGCAGGCGCTAGATCAGGCCCGCACGACGGTGCTGGCCCACGACATCAAGGGCGACGTGGCGGGCAAATTCAGCGTGGTCGCGTT
>JALXAF010000031.1 GCA_026992375.1 Anaerolineae bacterium | reverse complement strand
TGTCTTGGCAAGTCGTCTGTTGGCGGCGCTAACCCTCACGGTTTGACATGTGAACTGTATAGTCACTGCAAATTTATCATATGGCAACGTCGCCCCTGGCCCGAATCATCGACCAGGGGCGTTTTTTATTCGCTGCGTTCATTCAGGAGGAAATCATGCCCGCATCCATCGCCGACTACCCCCCCTTGCATCAACCCAGTTTCGATCGCGACGCCTGCGGTATTGGCCTTATTGTGGATATCCCTGGCAGGCGCAGTCACGAGATCGTCACCCTGGCAGTGGAAGCGCTGGCGGGCATGGAACATCGTGGGGGCGTGGCTGCGGATTCGGGCACAGGGGATGGCGCGGGCCTGCTCACCCAGATTCCGGTGCGCTTTTTTGGCAAGCTGCTGGGCCTGCCGCAGATGAAGTACGGCGATCTGGCCGCGGGCATGTTCTTCGTCCCCCAGGGGCTGGAACCGGAACGCTGGCAGTCTATTGTGGCCGCTGAGCTGGAGCTGCTGGGCGCGCCCCTGCTGTTATGGCGGCAAGTCCCCATCAACGTCTACGCCTTGGGCGCGGTGGCCTCCGCCTCCCGTCCCGAGATATGGCAGGCTTTCATTACCCGACCCGATTTTCTGGACCGCAACGAGCCCTTCGAAAAAATCCTCTTTCTGGCCCGCAAGGCTATCGAGCGGGAATTCGCGGCCGCTGGCCTGGATATCTACATCCCCTCCTTCTCCAGCCGCACCATCGTTTACAAGGGGCTAATGCTGGGTTCGCAGCTCACCAATTTCTATTCCGATCTGGCGGATCCCGACTATCGCAGCGCAATCGTCCTCTACCATCAGCGCTACGCCACCAACACCGTGCCCACCTGGCGCCGGGCCCAACCCTTCCGTTTGTTGGGCCACAATGGCGAGATCAACACCATCCAGGGCAATGTCAACTGGATGAGGGCAAGGGAGGGTCGGTTGCAGGAAGACGCCTGGGGCAAGGCTATCGCCCCCATCCTGGATGAAAAAGGCTCCGATAGCGCCATGCTGGACAACGCGGTGGAGGCGCTGGTGCGCAACGGCCGCGAGCTGCGCCACGCCATTATGATGCTGACGCCTGAGGCCTGGGAGAACATGGAGGCCATGGAGCCGGAGGTGCGGGCCTTCTACCGCTATCACGCAGCGCTCTCCGAGCCCTGGGACGGGCCCGCGGCCCTGGTCTTCACCGATGGCCGGGTGGCCGGGGCATCACTGGATCGAAACGGCCTTCGGCCCCTGCGCTACAAACGCACCACCGACGGGCTGCTCATCGCCAGCTCCGAGGTGGGCGTCGCGCCCATCCCTGCAAAACAGATCGTGCGCAAGGGCAAGCTGGGAGCGGGCCAGATGCTGGTGGTGGATATCTACCGCGGGCGGCTGCTGCTGAATGATGAGGCCAAAGCCGAAGTCAGCCGTCGCCGTCCTTACGTCCAGTGGAACAAGTCCAATTTTTATCAGATCGACGAACTGGATCGGGCCATTCGCCGCAGCGCCCGGGGGCTGGCCGGGGCAGGCGCAGAGATGCAGCCGCCGGTTTACGAGGAGGGCGTCCTCTTCGACCCAACCGACGCCGCTGTCCCCGACCTGTTGCCTCTGGAGCAGGCCTTCGGGCACACGGTGGAATCCGTCAGCGCCATGCTCAAACCCATGGCTATCGGCGGCAAAGAGCCCACCGGCGCCATGGGCGACGACACGCCCCCCGCGGTGATGTCGGAGCTGCCCCGCCCTCTCTATCACTACTTCTACCAGCGTTTCGCCGAAGTCACCAACCCGCCTATCGACCCCTTGCGAGAGAAGATGGTGATGTCGCTGAATATGCTGCTGGGCACGCGACGTAACATCTTCGAAGAGACGCCCCGCCACGCCCGGCTCATCGGCCTGAAAACCCCGGTGCTGGACGCCGACACCCTGGGGTTGCTGCGCCAGCTTCGTCGCGATCGCCACACCCGTTTCGACGACGCGCACGACGGCCTGCCCTTCTCGCTGGTGGAGATCGACATCACCTTCCCGGTGGTGGAGGGCGAGGCGGGCCTGACTGGCGCGCTGGATCGCATCAGCCAGGAGGCGGCCGAGGCTTTCGGCCACGGTCATAATCTGCTGCTGCTCAGCGATCGCAACATCGGCCCCACCCGAGCGCCTGTTCCCGCGCTGCTGGCCGTGGGTGCGGTGCATCATCACCTCATCCGCCAGGGCCTGCGCGCCCAGGGCAGCATTCTGGTGGAGGCGGGAGATGTGGTCAGCGTTCATCGTCTGGCCGCGCTTATCGGCTTTGGAGCCA
This sequence comes from Anaerolineae bacterium, assembly GCA_026992375.1. Lineage (GTDB taxonomy): Bacteria > Chloroflexota > Anaerolineae > J102 > J102 > M2005. Next base: position 403 of record JALXAF010000031.1, on the reverse strand, counting down.
ACGCAGTGCATCCCTGGCTGGCGCTGGATACGGTGGCGCATCTGGCCGAAGATGGCCGCCTGAAGGGCGTGGATGATCCGGAGCAGGCCCGCCGAAATTATCTGCACGCGTTGGAGACGGGCCTGTTGAAGATCATGTCCAAAATGGGCATCAGTACCGTGGAAAGTTACTGCGGCGCTCAGATTTTCGAGATCATCGGCCTCAATCAGGAGGTGGTGGATCGCTGCTTCGCGGGCGCACCCAGCCGCCTGGGCGGCATCGGCTTCGAGAAGCTGGCCAGTGACGTGTTCTATCGCCATCATCTGGCCTTTCGTTCCGCCACCGAGAAGCTGGAACACTGGGGGCAGTTCAAACATCGCCGCCAGGGCGAGGTTCATGCCATCACGCCCGAGATCATCGACAT
>JALXAF010000030.1 GCA_026992375.1 Anaerolineae bacterium | reverse complement strand
CATGAAGGTGGATGGTCGCACCCACGAGTGCGTGCTGCTGGTGGATGGCGCGTGAGGCACCAAAGGAGGCGATTCATGATTACCTTATCAATGGAATCCTGGCCCACTGGGCAAGAAAATGTCTCACGCAAAGACGCAGAGCAGCGAAGGAAAAAAGAGGTAAAGAAAAACTTAGCGCCTTGGCGACTTTGCGTGAGATCAGCTTTTTGGTTCCGGCTTGCCCGGGTTATGAAATCTCGCATTGTTGTCACAACCATTATCCTTCTCATTTCTCTAACGATGGCCGGTTGCGCTTTTGAACTACCGGTCGTCACGCCTGCGCCCGTGTTGCTGAGCACCGCGCCGCCTGTCACCGGGACCTCCTCTCTCGCGCCTCCCGCGCCTTTGGTCGCGTCTGACGCGCCATCCCCCGCGACGCAGACCGTCGTCACGCCCACGATCCCCGCGCCCGCTCATCCCACCATCGCCGAAGCCCTCGCCGCGGGCCTCAGCTACGTTCAGAGCGGATTCAAGCTGCAATTGCCCCCGGCCGATAGTTTCGCTCCGACCCAGCCGCCCGACTTGAGTAGCGTCGAGATCGAGCAGGCCCTGGCCAGCGGCCCCTGGCTGGTCGCCATATCGCCGGCGGGGGTGAACGAGAACGGCCTGGGTTTTCGCACGGTGATCATCAGCAATGACAGCGGCAAAAAGACCATGCGTTGGTGGGGCCGGGTGGATGAATATGGCACGGCGTCGACGGTGGTGTTCACGGGCATGCCCCGATCCGCTTCCGCACCGGTCAAAGGAGTCGTGGGCAAGATCGTCACGCTGCCGCCGGGCAGTGCGTATGAGCGCTATTTCGAGACAGAGGATGGTCGTCGATTTGGTGTCGCCAGCAATAAGGAGGTCATCAAGACGCTGTTGTCGAATATGACCGAAGCGGACGGGGCCATTCAGGTGTGGGGCGAGTTGCGCTACGCAGTGGATGATTACAATGGCCGCCGCATTCTGGTGCGAAAATATGATCTCAAAGATGTCGAGCCGGAGACGGTGTTGGCCCGGGCGCAAGAGACTCAGCAGGCGTCATCCGCGGCCGATGCGGAAAAGAACGTGGATCTGGGCCCAATCGCTATCATTTACGAGCCGAAACCCAGGGCTGTCATCCATGGGCAGGCGCAGGTGACGGGCGAGGTGGACAATCCAGCGGGGGAGCGCATCCTCGTTCGCGTAGAGCTTGCCGACGGCAACGCTCTTGGCGAGACCACGGTGGCCCTCGGGCCGCCCCAGAATGGCGTGGCCCGTTTCGTCGCCGTCGTTCCTTTCACCGATCCTCCGGGTCTGAGCCAGGGACGCATCGCCATCTATGGCGACGATCCCGCCGCGGAATCAATGCAGTTGCTGGGCTGGCAGGAGGTGCGTTTTGCGGGCGATGTGGGGGACATGCGCGTGACTATCCTCCAGCCAGAGGCAGGCGCGGCCATTCGCGGCCAAATTCAGGTTGCGGGCCAGGCCGAGAATGTTCCGGCGAAGACGCTGCTGGTGCGGGTGGAGGACACAGCCGGGGACGTGCTGGGGCAATCGGGAGCCAAAATAGGCCCGAAACAGGGCTGGCGGACCACGGTTCAGTTCGTTCGGCCCAGGACTGCTCGTCCGGGCGTTATCGCGGTTTACTACGTCGATTCTGACGACAAGACGTTTACGTTGCTGGCGATGACCCCGGTCAGATTGAAGCGTTGAAGAGATAATGCTCATTATGGGTGACTATACAGCTCACATGTCAAACTTTGAAGGCTAGAGCCGCCCCAGGCGACATGCCACGACCATGAAACGTCAAGCGTCAACGTCATACTGCTGTAACGATGTCATGGCTCATTGCAGGACACATCTATGGCGATAACGGTCTGACGTTTTACGTATAACGCAGGTTGACATAAATGATTAACATTGCTTCGTCATGCGTGTTGTCGCTGTGGCCTGTATATTTACCATTATGGATTCATGAGAGGTGAAAGACAATTGTTCCAAAGATAAGCTCTCCTACGTCATTTCGAGGGAGCGCAGCGACCGAGAAATCCCCCAGCAAGCGAGGAGATTCTTCGTTCAGGACAGGCTCAGGACATGTCTTGCATGGGAGCAGCTTTTTCGTTCCGGCTTGTCCGGGTGAGGAATGCTCCGGAAAAGATTGAAGTTGTGCGTCAGGCGTTTCAGGCGTCGATCATTCTAGTTGAAGTGTGTGCAGGAGACAATTCTATTTCGAGAGTTCTAGCGAAAGAGAAACGGCTCGCGCGAACAAACGCAGCGGGCCGTTTCAAGAAGAAAGTGAAGGATATCGCGTAGTGAAAGGATGCGCCGTTATTTGCTGGCTTGCCCGGCTTTTGGAACTTCGGCGCTTTTCAATTCATCCTCTTCGCCGGCAGCTTCGCGAAATTCGCGAATGCCTTGGCCCAAAGAGCGGAACACTTCGGGCAGCTTGCCCGCGCCAAAGATGAGGAGAACGATTACCAAAATCAAGCCAAGTTCAAGGGGTCCGAGGTTCATGGAATTTGCCTCCGTAATCGAGTGAACAAAATGGGGCTGGCTTCAAATCAGCCAGACGAGAACAGTCTCTTCCCCTGAGAGTTTACAGCACTGGGGCGAGAAAGACAAGCTCACTCCAAATTGCGTGGAAAATAGCAATCAGTTCGGGGAATTCTCAAGGCGTTTCGCTTGCTACGAGCAACTACCCAGGTAACAAAGTTTGTGGTTCATGTTTCAAATGTGTGCATTTCGCTTCTGCATAAGGAGATTGTTTGCATGATTTTCGCAGATGCGCCGCGTAAATTTTTCGGATAGCGCTCCCTATTCCTCCACCTTGGCCCGAAAATCCCCGTCCGCCACGGTAATATGCAGATGCTGGCCCGGCTGCGTCTGTCCCACCGACTGAATCACGCGCCCTGCGTCATCCTGCACGATGGCGTAGCCCCGGGCGAGAACGGCGCTGGGGTTCAGCGCAACCAACCGCTTGCTCAGCCCTGCCACTTCCAGGCGATGTCGCTGCAGGCGATGTGTCAGACTGGCGTTCAGCCGCCGGGTGAGATCATCCACCATCAACCGCTGCTGATCGATGCGATACAAAGGCGCTTGCTGGCGCAATATCGATTGAAGGTGCCCCACCGTCAGCCGTCGTTGGGCAATGGCCGCGATGATGAGATCGGCCAGATATTGCTCTGCGCCCGTCAGCAAACGGCGGTATTCAGCGATGTCGGGCGTGACCGCGACCGCGGCAGCGCTGGGCGTGGGAGCCCGATGATCCGCCACGAAATCCACGATGGTGAAATCGGTCTCGTGGCCTACGCCCGTCACCACCGGCACGGGAGATTCTGCCACCATGCGGGCCACCCCTTCGTCGTTGAAGGCCCACAAGTCCTCGATGGAGCCGCCGCCCCGAGCCAGGATGATGACGTCGATGTCATCTCGGGCGTAAAGCTGATAGAGCGCGGCCAGGATGGACGCGGGCGCATCGGCTCCCTGCACCAGGGCCGGGACCACCAGCACATCGGCCAGGGGCCAACGCGTGTGCAACACTCGCAGGATGTCTCGTAGGGCCGCGCCCGTGGCCGAGGTGATTACCGCGATGCGCCGCGGCGGCATGGGCAATGGCCGCTTGCGGGCCGCGTCGAACAGGCCTTCGGCCTGCAACTGCTGTTTGAGTGCCTCGAAACGGCGATAGAGCTCGCCCACGCCCCCTTCAGACGTCATGGCGTGGACGATGAGTTGCAGGTTGCCGCGCGGCGCGTAGAAATCGATGTGTCCGCGGGCGATGACCCGCTGCCCGTCCCGCGGCCTTTCCACCAGAGACGCGGCCCGGCCTCGCCACATCACGCAGGCGATGGCGGCTTTCTCATCCTTCAGCGAGAAGTAAAGATGGCCCGATTTGGCCCGCACGAAGTTGCTGATCTCTCCGCTGACCGAGATGTCGGAGAGAACGATGTCGCTGCGAAGGAGATGGGTGATGTGCTCGGTCAATTGGCTGACGGTGAAGGCGGGGGGGATGTCGAAAGGCAGCATGGGATGAGAATGTGATCAGTGGTGCTGACAGCAACGCCCGGTGATAGTGTTGCAGTTGTGAGGCCAGTCGGGCGCGGGAGCCAGGCCCGCGGCGGTCAGCAGGTGCGTGGTCAGGGCCAGGGGCAGGCCCATGACGCCCGCGTAGCAGCCTTCCAGCCGGGCCACGGGCGCAAAATCGGCATTCTGGATGGCATACGCCCCCGCTTTGTCGAAAGGATCGCCGGTGGCGATGTAGGCGTCCATCTCCGCGTCGCTGTACTCCCGCATGGTGACGACGCTTACATCCAGCTTGGAGGTGATTGCGCCATTGCGAGCCACAGCCACCGCGGTGATGACCTGATGCGCTCGATCGCGCAGCGATTGCAGCATGGAGCGGGCGTGGGCCGTGTCCCTGGGCTTGCCCAGAATGCGGCCTTGGTGCACGACGATGGTGTCCGCGGCCAGGATCACGTCCTGCGGGCGGCGGGCAGACACGGTCCGGGCCTTTTCTTCGGCCAGACGGCGCACGTGGGCCGCGGGCGTCTCCGCTTTCAAGCGACTCTCGTTGATGTCGGCTGCGTCGATGACGAAGGGAATGCCCAGTGCGGCCAGCAATTGGCGGCGGCGGGGCGAGGCGGAAGCGAGGATGAGGGGCATGAGGGAGGGGGTGAGTCGGTGTTCAATGGTCAGTGAGGCAGTGTTCAGGCGTGATTGTGGTTCATTTTAGCAGGTTGCCGACTAAATCCCAATGACGGCTCTACTGAAAAAATTTGGGTGTGTCCAAAATGAGTTGGAAAGTTAAAATAATCCATTCATGGGGGAGCGCTCCCGGCCTATGACCGAATTACTTTGTCGATGTTCATCAGTCGACAGGCGAAAAAGAAACGCCCGGCCGTGGCCGAGCGTTTCCTGAATTTATGCCTTTGCAAGCCGCTGGTCGTCAGAAAATGCGATCCAGTTTGACCGGCTTGCGGGCGGGGGTGGTGACGATGAAGGTTTGGGCGCAACCTAGCTCCAGGCCCGGAGGATTTTCCGGCGGTTTGGGCGGCTCCACGCCCAGCTCCTCATACTCTTTGCTGAGGGTGAGCAGATATTCGTGGATGGAATCCGCAGCCTTGCGAGCGCCCGCCATGGCCGTGACCACCAAATCTGCGCCATTCACCGCGTCGCCCGCGGCCCAGAGGCCAATGCGGGAGGTCATGCCTGTCTCGGGGTCCACCTTGATCTCGCCCCAGCGCTTGGTCTCCATGCCGGGTATGGCCTTGGCGAATTTTTCGTCGGGCCAGAAGCCCAAAGCCAGCACCGCAATATCCACATCGGTGACGAATTCGCTGTCTGGGATGGGGACGGGGCGACGGCGCCCAGACTTGTCAGGCTCGCCTAACTTCATGCGCCGTAGCTCCACTTGAGCCAGCCTGCCATCGGGGCCAGGAATGAAGCGCACGGGCTGGGTAAGGAACTCATACTCCACGCCCTCCTCTTTAGCGAAACCGCGGTCTTCCTCCCGTCCGGGCATCTCCGCCTCAGAACGACGATAGCTGAGGATCACGCGTCCAGCGCCCGCCCGCACCGCCGAGCGCACACAGTCGGAGCTGGTGTCGCCGCCGCCCACAACCATGACTGTCTTGCCTTCGATATCGGGGCGCTCTAATCCGGGCGGGTACATCTCCTCGGGCAAGTTGAGGGCGATGAGGAAGTCCAGGGATTTCCACACGCCGGGGATATCCTCGCCTTCGGTGCCCATGGTGGCGGGAATCTCCGCGCCAATGGCGATGAGCACCGCATCATATTCATAAAGCAGATCTTCGACATAGGGATTGCCTGGCGTGTTGACCGTGGTGCTGCAAATGAAGCGCACGCCTGCTCGCTCACAACGTTCGACAATGCCCTTCACCTTGTCCTTCTCCAATTTGAAATCGGGAATGCCGTACATAAGCAGGCCGCCGGGTTTGGGATGGCGCTCATACACATCCACATGATGCCCCTTCAGCGCCAGCATCTCAGCGGCGTGCAACCCGGCCGGGCCGGAACCCACAATCGCCACGGTGCGGCCGGTTGGCGCGTGTTGCTCTTTTTCCAGCAATGCAGGCATCTTGTCATGCTTGCGCATCCAGTCAGCCAGGAAGTATTCCACTTTGCCGATGTAGACCGGCGGCTCATAAGCCCCCACCACGCAGGACCCCTGACACAATCGCTCTTGCGGACACACTCGACCGCACACCTCAGACATGGTGCTATTCTTGCGGAACGCCTTGTACCCCTCCTCGAAATCGCCGCGAGCCGTATGCCACATGGCCAGAGGAATGTCGTTATGCACCGGGCAGGCGGTCAAACAGGCCTGGGGCTCGGGGCATTGGATACAACGGGCCGCTTCGATCTTGACGGTCTCCTCATTGTATCCCAGATAGACTTCATGAAAATTGAAAACGCGTTGTTCCGGAGGTTGTTTTGGGACCGGAACGCGCGGAATCAGCAAATGTTCTCTTCGATCTATATGTCTGGCTCCAGTGATTTCGAACATAAAAGCCTCTTGGCAAAAAAGGGGGGAGGCTCGATCTTCATTGATCGGGCCTCACCTGGATTATAGCCGAAAGTGACGCCACCATGCGGTGAAGGTGCGATGTCGGCTCGGTGGCGTCTCTTTACTTTTATATTGTAGCTAACTTCACAAAAATACGCTATCTTTTCCACCAGAAAAATGCAAGTGTGCACACCGTTTTCGTAACTACTAAGGTCTCTCCACCACTTTTTGCCACGAAGACACGAAGAAGATGAAGACACGAAGTATTTTTCTTTGTTTTCCCTTCGCGCCTTCGTGGCTTTTTGAGGCCTAAAGCTGATTGACTGACAAAAGTCAGCCTGGCGTCTAAACCCGCCGATTAAAATCAGGGCTAGGGGCCTTTGGCCGCTCGTCGGCCTGCGCCGACGCTTTCGACTCCCGTTTTGACGAGGAAAATACCGTCCCCGCAGGGGGACGGGTGGCGGAACGCCTGTAGAACCGAATTCATTCGGCGAGTGAGGCGGCGGAACAGGATTTGTCAGTCAACAAGGGCCTAAAGTCGAGTGCGTTAGCAGTTACCCGTTTTCATCTGCATCACGCATCAGGCGCAGCGAGATATGATCTCCATCCTTGATTAAAATGGGCATCCTGACCTAAACTATGAATGTCATGGCCATTTATGCGATTCTTTCAGACATTCACAACAAAACTTCGCATCTGGAAACCATGCTGGCTTATCTGGCGGGACGGCAGGTGGATGTCTATCTGCAATTGGGGGACCTGGGCCCGCGCCCACTCCACCCGCTAGATTCCCTGCCCACGCGTCACGTCTTCGGCAATTGGGAAGTGAGTCAATTGCACAAATTCCCGCCCGAGCGCCAGCCTGAAGTCGCTGCCTGGCCAGCCCAACTCACAGGTTCTGGCTGGATCGCCAGCCACGCCAGTCCCGTGTTTCCGCCTGAATGCACCGATCTGGCCGCAACCCGGCGCTACATGGCCCAACACCGCCCCCGCTGGATGCAGCTCTTCCCCAGCCTGCTACATGACGAGAAAGCCATCTGGGCGGCTTTTGCGGAACTGGATGTCCAGAAACGCCGCGTGGCCTTTCATGGTCACACCCATGTGCAAGCCGTGCAGCAACTGGATGCAGACAACGTCTACCACAGGCTCAAAGGCCCGATCATCCCCCTAGCCCCAGACGCACTGACCCTCGTCGGCGTCGGCTCTGCGGGCGTCCCCCGCGATGGCAACGCCTTGCGCTGCGTCCTTTTCGACGATGAATCTTGGGCAATCGAACTGGTGGGCGTTCAGAAGTAAGGAATGGAACCAATCCCCCGAATCTCCATCAGTCTCCGCCTCCGCAAATCGCACCTACTTACAATACCTCTACCAACCAGGCGGCCCTAATCTGTAAGAACTCGTTGAGAATTTTGACGACCAAACGCTTCACCGGGCAGTATCATGAGAAAGCGCCGGGGGGCTCTATTTCTACGACTCTCGCTGGCATGACCCACTGTTGGACTTTTGCGTACTTTGAGAGACGAAATTGGTCATTTGGGAGAGCTTTTGGAGTGTAGGGGTGACGAACGCAAGGAGTGGTGAGAGCAAACATGGCAAGGGGCTTATGCCAGCGTTGGCGCCTCGGCGACCATTCAATGAAGCGCCTCACTTCGTTCAAGACAGGTTCGGAGTAACTGCTAACGCACCCCGGTTAACAGACCACAAAGGGCGCAAAGGCGCTAAGAACACGAAGAAAAAATGTGTAAATTGCCCTTTGCGCCTTTGCGTGAGATCAGTCTATCACGGCCCGCCCGGCGTCAGATCGAAATCGAACTCGCCCACGCGGTTGGAGTAGCTGGCCTCGCCATTCGCCCGATTGCCGCTCACGCGGTAATAGTAGTTGACGCCCGAATCGCCCAGGACGTCGGCGTCATCGTACTGCCAGGGCGGGGCCGACACCGCACCCAAGGAGGGGTCTGCCGGCTGGAACCAGGGCGTTGTTCCCCGCCAGATGTCGTAACCGACGTAGGCGTCATCCCCTTCCCAGTTCAACCGCACATCGCTCTGATGGAGCTGACCGATGCGCACAAAGGGAAAATAGATCTCGGAGGGAGGCAGGGCATACAGGCCATCCTCCGCCAGCTTTTCGGCGGCGTCGGCCATGCGAAAACCGTCGTGGTAAAGCACCGAGGTGTGGGTGTTGCTGGCATCGCGATAGTGGGCCAAAAGCAGATAGGGGACATTGGCGTCCGCGGGATCGCCCTTGTACTGCAAGGTGGGAACATCCCGCCATGTCAGCACTTTGGCGAATTCTGGGTCCGTTTCCAGCTTGTGCCACACCTCCACCAGGCCCCGGTCCGAGGTCGTCCATTTGACGTGCAAGATGAAATCGTTCCACACGCCCGGCGTAAGCTGCTCGACGATGACCTGAGAGGCGTCGCGGGCTGTGCCGGGGCCGTCGAAGCAGTTATAGCCGGTCACGTCGCCCGTCAGGCCGTGGACGATGATGGCGTTGTCGTGATCGATCTCGAACTGGA
>JALXAF010000029.1 GCA_026992375.1 Anaerolineae bacterium | reverse complement strand
AGATCTGCGCGTGCCGCCAGGAAACCGCCTTCATGCGCTGAAAGGAGATCGCAAAGGCCAATATGCTATCGCCATCAACGATCAATGGCGTATCTGCTTTCGATTCATTGATGGCGATGCGTATGACGTTGAAGTCTGCGATTATCATTGAATGAGGTAGACGGATGAGTATTCCCAACGATCATCCTATGGAACGAAGACCCACCCATCCGGGAGAGATGTTGCGGGAGGATTTTTTGCCCGACTTTGGCTTGACGCCCGCAGATCTGGCCAGGGCCATTGGCATTTCACGACAAAGCGTGTACGAGCTCTTGGGAGAGCGACGTCGCGTGACGCCGGAGATGGCGATTCGACTGGCGCGGCTTTTCGGGAACTCGCCCGAATTCTGGCTGAATGCACAGCAAGCCGTGGATTTGTGGGAGGCGTCGCGGGCGCTTGAGGCGGAGGTGCAGCGAATCGAGCCGCTTGTGACTATGCCATGATTGGCGCATGGTCTTGCCTGATGCGCTGACAAAGCAGGGCGCTCCTAGCAGCCCCTGACGCCAACGTTAGATCACAGGTGAGTCGCATCTCGCAGGTGCGGCTCACCTTTTTCGCCCCCCTCTGAATTTGCCCATTCGGGCGCTTTGATGTATGATTACCAGTCGCTGGTCGGGCCATCTGGCCCGGCTTATGTCTGCTATTGGGCTTTTTCGCCCACTTTATTGAAGCAATTCGAACTGCTAACCTTCTCGACTTTAAGCCTCAAAAAGCCACGAAGGCTCGAAGTTTTTCGGAGCCACGAGAAAAATACTTCGTGCCTTCATCTTCTTCGTGTCTTCGTGGCAAAAAGTGGTGGCGAGACCTTGGTAGTTATAACAACTTAGCCATTTTCGGCATCTAACTTTCCTTCCTATCCACAGAAGTCAGGAGTAAGACGTTGCCCACCATCAATCAGCTCGTGCGAAAAGGGCGCAAGCCCGTCAAGAAAAAGAAGAAAGCGCCCGCATTGCTGTATAACTACAATGCTTTGAAGAATAAGAGCCGACGCATGCCCAAGGGCAATCCCTTCCGACGCGGCGTCTGCACTGTGGTGCGCACCACCACGCCCAAGAAGCCTAACTCCGCCATGCGCAAGATCGCTCGCGTGCGCCTCACCAACGGCATCGAGGTGACGGCCTACATTCCGGGCGAAGGGCACAACTTGCAGGAGCACTCGGTGGTTTTGGTGCGCGGCGGTCGCGTGCGCGACCTGCCTGGCGTGCGGTATCACATCGTGCGCGGCGCACTGGACGCTTCGGGCGTACAGGGGCGCGGTCGCAGCCGTAGCAAATACGGCGCGAAGCGCGGCAAGAAGTAATCCAAACGCGAAAGTTATTTCGATCGGTTCAGCCGATTGTCAAAAAGCTTGCGCCGGGTCATCGGGCCTTATGCGCAGGCTGCCATGAAATCAAAACTTAGCGAGATGCAGGTTGGGGGCACCTCTGGGTGAAAGCTCGAAAGAGCGCCGAATGTGCCCGCCAGCCCGCATCTTGCAGTGTGTCTGGGGATATTGACGATCGAGGAATCCATCGGCTTTTTCGATCGTGCATTCCCCGCACTTTGTTACGCTTTCGTCAATAATCATCGATCGTTGATCTTTGATTGACGGCCAACACCACCTTTTTCCAGGAGACGAATATGCCTCGTCGTTACCGCCCGGAACGCCGGGAAGTCACTCCCGACCCCAAGTACAACAACAAGACCATCGCCCGCTTCATCAATCGTCTGATGCGCGGCGGCAAGAAGAGCACGGCCCAGCGCGTGATGTATGACGCCTTCGACATCATTGAGAAGCGCACCAAGAAAGATCCGGTGGAGGTCTTCGAGCAGGCCATGTCCAACGCCATGCCGCAGATCGAAGTCAAGCCCCGCCGCGTGGGCGGCGCCACCTACCAGGTGCCGGTGGAAGTGCGTCCTGGTCGCCGCGAGGCCCTGGCGCAGCGCTGGCTCATCATGTTCGCCCGCAAGCGCAATGGCAAATCCATGGCCGAGAAGCTGGCCGCGGAGCTGATGGACGCCGCCAACAATCAGGGCGCCACCATCCGCAAGCGGGATGAGACTCACAAGATGGCCGAGGCCAACCGGGCCTTTGCTCATTATCGCTGGTAAAACAAGCAGCCGAAGTGCGACGCCCCTTGCAGCGTGAGCGACTTCGCTGCTTCTGAGCGTCATTTTGCCAACCTGACCTGTCCATTCAAACTCCTCGTCAAGTGCGTCGCACTTTAGAACCCTATCATGTCTGTCAATCGCAACCTCGAAAAAATCCGCAACATCGGCATCATCGCCCATATCGACGCGGGTAAAACCACCACCACCGAGCGCGTGCTCTATTACGCGGGCAAAACGTACCGCATCGGCAATGTCGATGAAGGCACGACCGTGACCGATTTTATGGAGCAGGAGCGCGAGCGCGGCATCACCATTCAATCTGCGGCCATCACCGCCGACTGGAAGGGCTATCAGATCAACCTGATCGACACGCCCGGCCACATCGACTTCACCGCCGAGGTGCAGCGCAGCCTGCGCGTGCTGGATGGCGGCGTCGTGGTTTTCGATGCTGTCGCGGGCGTTGAGCCCCAATCGGAAACGGTGTGGCGTCAGGCCGATCGTTACAGCGTGCCTCGCATCTGCTTTGTCAACAAGATGGATCGCACGGGCGCGGATTTCGACCGCACGGTGCA
>JALXAF010000028.1 GCA_026992375.1 Anaerolineae bacterium | reverse complement strand
GGTTTGCAAAGTTTTTTTTTGCAGACGGAGAGGTCTTCCCCCCTGCTTGCGGGGGGGGGGGGGAGCGAGGGGGCCTGCCGCAGCAGAAGCCAAGCCACCGAAAACAGACAGACTACCTTAGCAGTTACATCGGTGTGCACAATTGCGAACGGAATGCAAAAACCGCTCGCCCCTCTGTTTTGCGGAGCGTTTTTCTTACCCGGGCGTTACGCCTTTGCGCTTCAGACACGCAATCGTTCGCTCCGTTACCTGATCGGGCGTAAGACCATCAGTGTTGATGAGACAATCGGCGTGCTCCCGGCTATGCGCCAGTCTCTTCCGCTCTGTTGCAAGATACTCATTGGTCAGATTCAGCTTGGGATAACGTTGGCGGATGCGCTCATTGCTGGCGTCGAGATACACCAGCGCGTCGGGCGTGCAGCGCCAGCGCCAGAGATCTGGCACGCCCGAATGCTCCTGCGAGATCTGCCGCGCCTGATATCCCCGCTGATTCAGGCGGCGGGCCAGCGAGCTTTTTCCGCTTCCGCAGACGCCGACGATGTGGATAACGGGCGCATTATTTGCGTCAGATGCCATGTTCATTCCCCGAGGGCGGGCGGCTGCCGGGATGGACGAATGTGCCAGAAGCCGAAAAGTGCGATATCGAGAACGCCCAGCGATAGCAGCCTGGCCCACACATCCTCGCGTTTTCTGACTTCCTCCCAAAACGCTTCTCTCCGGGCCCGACGCCAAAGGAATCCCACCAGCAGGAGGGCGAAAAAGACGATGGGCATGCGACCAATGGCGCCGGTCGCCTTCGCCCGGCCAGAAGCGGGCAGGAGGTAGATATCGATGGGCAGTCCTGCGACCAGGGCGAGCCACATCCAGTGTTTTTCCAGCACATAAGCCCGCAGCGTCGTGCGCAGAGAAAAAAGGATGGGCAGAAGCAGCAGATAGAGCCAGCCCAATGCGATGGCAGCGATTGTCAGATATGCAAAGAAAGGCCGCCCCAACCGCATGTTCAGCGTGTAGAAGATGAAACTCAGCAGGAGGAAGAAAAAGCTCATGATCAACCCCGACAGGCGAAAACGATGCGAAAACTGTTGGATGGCTCGCTGTCGCCGATGAGCTTCATCCGCCTTTCGCTGCGCCAACTTTCGCGAAAGATCGTTGGGATCGGAGCCCGGAGTCATGGTTGGTTCCACGCGTTGTAGATGCGAGGAGGGACGGGCAGAGTCATGCTCATTCGGCGCACGTCATCATGGGCGAGGGCGTTGATGCGCAGCGCAACGACTGAGAGATCGTCGCTGGGACGTCCTTGCTCTCTTTGCAGGGCGCGCGAGAGGAGATCGTCGGCGTAAGCCCGCGCGTCCAGCGTGGTGGGGTAGCTTTGTAGCAGTTCGAGCACGTCGATTTTGCCTCCCCGATGTTCGCCTGCATGCCAGACGCCATCGCTGAATCCCACTGCCACCAGGCCTGGCCGCAACGGCAATTCGACGATCTGCGGTCGGATGCGGGGTCGGATGCCGATAGTGGAGGCGGCCGCATCCAGCGAGCGCCATACGCCTTGATCGAAAATGAGCACGGGGGTCTGGCTGTTGCGAGAAACCACCAGCGTGCCCGTTTCCATGTCGGCGGAGAGGATGATCATCTCGGCGCTGACCTTGCCGCCGCGGTGGGTGCGGAGATAGTCGTGGGCTGCGCGCGCAGCCGCGCCATCCCGCACACCCTCGGCCAGGAGAGAGATGGCTTTTCGGGCTACGATGTTGCTGATGTTCTTGGCGGAGCGTCCGCTGCGCTGCCCATCCACCAGCACGACCGAGACGCCGCCGTGGGGCCGCTCGATGACCTCGACGGTGTCGCCCGACTCGCTCATGGCGTATTTGGCTATTTTGGCAACGGCCAGTTGAATTTCCATGGAAATGCGCCGAAACTTCGGATTCGCTCAGGGCAAGCTGTCAAGCGCCAGACGTCATCCTGTTGCAACGATGTCATAGTCATTCCAGTGATCCAAATTGCTGACAACCGCCTGACGCTTAGGAATCGCCTAAAAATTACTTCCCCATTTTTAGGTTTTCACGTCTGCGAGAGAAGGCCCCCTCGCCCCCCCCGCAAGCCGGGGGATGTCGTCTTCGCATGAAAAAAGCCTTTGCAAACCAGCGGCCCCTCCCCTGCAAAGGAGCGAAGCGACTGACGGGGGAGGGCCGGGGTGGGGGCGAAGCTCTGGCGGCTTGGTCGGAAAAGGGAACTAATCTCTGGATGTGTACTTAGCATTTTACGGATGATGTGAGGCGACATGAAAAGCCGATATTGCTTTGGCGGACGTTTTTCGCCACACCCTGCATAGTTATGATCTCTAGCGTTGCACAGTGATGGGCACGGTGATAATGGAATCTGGGTCCTGGATGGAGACGCCGCGCAGACGCACCGACCCAGTTCCGGCGCTGCCGGCCGGGATGGTGAATCGCACCACCGGCATGGTGGAGCCGCCCGGCGGCGTATCGGGCGAGGTTTGGCTGGCCGCGCAATTATTGCCATAGCAAATGCTCACACTCCAGCCAGTAGGAACCTGCAAATTCTGCAAAGAGAGGAGCAGAGAATCGGTGACCGTGCTCTGGTTGGTGAAGGTTATGCCTACGTCAGGGCCGGGGCCGGTGTAGGAGGTAGGATTCGCTTGCCACTCGATGATGAAGGGTGTGGGGGTGGGAGCCAACGGCGTGGAGGTAGGGG
>JALXAF010000027.1 GCA_026992375.1 Anaerolineae bacterium | reverse complement strand
TGCGCTCGGAGGATGTGTACATCGACCTTCTCACCGATAGCGGCGCCAGCGCCATGAGCGACCGCCAGTGGGCGGGCCTGATGCTGGGCGATGAGGCCTACGCGGGCAGCCGCAATTTCTATCACCTGGTGGAGGCCATCCAGGAGCACTACGGCTACAAATACGTGGCGCCCACTAGCAGAGCCGTGTGGGACGAGCGGAAATAGGCTCGCGGCCTGAAGATGGCGCACAAGCCCAGATATCTGCGCTTTTTTCAGGCCCGCTTCGAACTGCTGTAAAGCTGGAGCAGGTGTTGGGTGATGGTATTGGGTATTGGGCGGGCGGCTCAGTCTCCCAATGTCTCGATTGCCTCATCCAGCGGCTGTTCGGGCGTGCTGTCCTGGGCGATGATCCAATCAATGACCGGCTGCCGCCAATCGATGCTGGTGTTGTAGGCGTCGGGATCGGCCTGGGCCAGCAGATCGTAATTATCTCCGCCCGCGTACATGAAATCGTTGACCAGCACGTGATATATGGCGTTGTCGTCCAGCAGATCGCCCGTGCTGTTCAGCGCCCAATCCATGCCCTTGCGGTGCATGCCGCCCACAGCGGCCCGGCCCTCTTGTCCCGAGATGACCTGCCGTAGTTGCTCACCCGTCAGCTTCACGTCGATGAGCACGTTGTCGAAGGGCATGACGCTGATGATGTCGCCGATGGTCACGGGCCCGGCCCGCAGATCATCCCTCATGCCGCCCAGATTGGTGATGGCCACATCAGCGTTGGGATAGCCCAACAGCCAGGTTTCGGTGATGAGCGCCCGCATGGCCCGGCTGCGCTGGGAGATGGCCTTGTCCAGATAGCCGATGGGCTCTCCTAGCGTAGCGTCGGCCTCCTTTTGCCACTTTTGGGCGATGGCCGCGATGCTCGCGTCGGGCTGGCCGCCGACGTTGGGCTCCACGCCGTAATCGATCACCCGGGCCGCGCCTGAGCCCGGATCGTATGCGATGGTCGCCCACGCGTAGTTCCGCAGATACGAGCCGCTGGCCAGCAGCACCGCGTCGCCCGATTTCTGCGAGAGCGTCTGATGACAGTGCCCGCCCCCGAACAGGGTGACGCCCAACTCTTTCGTCTTCGAGGCCACATAGCGCAGCTCTTCGTTGCAGAGATGGCTGATGACCAGAATGACGTCTGCGCCCTGCTCTCGCATCTCGGGGACGATCCGTTGCAGCGTCTCGACATAGGGCGCAAAGTCGAAGCCGCTCACATTGGCGGGATTGGTGACTTTGGGCGTGCCCACATTGGCCAGGCCCGCGATGCCCACGGTCACGTCGCCCGCATCCAGCAGGACGTAGGGGCGAACACCCAGGTCGGCTGGGACCTGGCCCGTCGTTTTATCGTGCAGATTGGCGGCAAGATAGGGGAACGCGGCCTGTTTGGCCCGGGCGCTCAGCCCCTCCAGCCCGAAATCGAACTCGTGATTGCCCACGGCCGACGCGTCGCACCCCATGGCGTTCATCACCTCGACCATGCTTTCGCCCTTGAACCAGGTGGACGCGGCGGGCCCGGTCCAGTTGTCGCCCCCGCTGAGGACGATGAAGCGCTTACCTTCGGGCTCATAGCCGAACTTCGCGCGCCACAGGCCCATCATCTCCGCTGCGCCCGAGCCTTCCTCTTTGCCCATGAACCAGCCATGCTCATCGTTGGTGTAGAGCACGGTCAGGGTGATGGGCGATTGGGGCACGGTTTCGGTGGGGGCGGGCGTCAGCTGCACGGGCGTTGCCGGCGCAGGCGTCGCAGACGCGGGCGGGGTTGCGGGCGTCGCGGGCAGGGGCGGCGCGGCGCACCCGGTCAGCGCCAGAACGGTGATGAGCAGGAAGGCGATCAGAAATTTCTTCATGGTCTTCATGGGGGGGAGATGGACTAGAAACAGCGGATGCTCCCATGATACATCATTTTGGCGTTTTGCGCCCACCCTTTCTTTGACATTTTCCCTTCGCGATGGTATCATTCCTTTGCCTACCGGGACGCCGTCCACGGAGGGTTGGCCGAGTGGACGAAGGCGGCTGTCTTGAAAACAGCTGCGCCGTAACAGGCGCCGGGGGTTCGAATCCCTCACCCTCCGCCTTCCGCTCTCGGAGCGAATCGATATCTGGGGAGGTCGCATAGTCCGGTCGAGTGCGCCCGCCTGCTAAGTGGGTAGGGGCCGAAAGGTCCCTCGAGGGTTCGAATCCCTCCCTCCCCGCCTGGCCGTCAGCGTGAATCGCTGGCGGTTTTTATTTGGAGGCTCTTTCTGCTCCCAGGGGGTGGGCGCTCTCGCCATCGTCAGGCTGGGCGATTCTGCCGTTTGTCTGCGTTTCGCAGGGTCAAAGATTATCGTCACCTCATGTTGCGTTATTGAGCTTTACCGGCTGGGGGTTCACCTGGCATTGTTAATCATTTGCAGCATTCGTTCCAGGGGCTGAGTGTTGATCACATCATCCGGCGTCAACCAGGCCCGACGCGCCACGGCCACGCCATATTCGATGAAATCCATGTGCTGGGGGCGATGGGCGTCGGTGCTGATGGCGATCTTGCAGCCCAGGTCCACGGCGCGGCGGGCGTGAATGTCGTTCAAATCCAGCCGCGCGGGATGCGCGTTGATCTCCAGCACGGTGCCCGTCTCGGCGCAGGCCCGCAGCACCTGTTCCATGTCGATCTCGGTGGGCGGACGGCGGCCCAACATGCGGCTGGTGGGGTGTCC
>JALXAF010000026.1 GCA_026992375.1 Anaerolineae bacterium | reverse complement strand
ACGTGTATCATGGTTTGTACAGCGGTTGACATGGTTTGCTCCTTATGAGTGTCTCCGGAAGTGGCTCTCATAAGGATGTACCATTCAGCCGCTTTTGTCACGTTCGCATTTAGCGGAAACTAAAGTTGATGGAAATGGGAATAATCGATAGCGCTTAACATAAGGATGATGGTCGATGTGTTTTAAAATTCAAAAACTTCTTCACCTCCAAAGCTTCTCATCGTGTCAAGATATGTTTTGAATACCTGGCATGTCTCTTTGATCATCTCTTCGTATCCCAAAATTGTAGCAATGTTGTCACCTTTAAAAGTCATGCCGCTGATGAGGTTTTGAATTGTCACCTTCTGCATGGATAGGTTTTTGCCAACCAGGAACTTCCCGACTGAACCTCCTTCCTTGAGAAAAAGCACCTCTTTGTGCGCTCTGTACTTTTTCACCAAAGCATTTTCTTCGGGAGTCAATTCAGTACGGACTTTGAGTTCAAAAGAGACCTTGCCCATTCTACCTTGGTTCTGATTACGAACAACATGTAATTTCATGAGTGAAAACCTCCTAAAAGTGATGGTTGAGGGAAAAAAGAGACAGAAAAAAGCTTAGCACCTTGGTGACTTGGCGTGAGATACTCCTTTCTTAGATTCCGGCTTGTCCTGGTTAGATTGTTTTCAGACGCGTGGTTGCTGCTTATTTTCTCTTCGCTGAATGCTGGCTAAAACCGAATCTATCCAAATTGACAACCGCCATAGTGCGCATCCAAAGTACACCCAAAGGATAACATGGATAACGTCGGTGAAAAGTCCCCAAACCCGACGCTAAAGGCCCGAGGCTATCTCACCAGGCCCAGCGCTTTCGCTTGCGCCTGCACCAGCGCCCGCCCTCGATCCCGGCCGCCGCGGCCACGCACGCCAAACGCCGCCCGGATTGCAGCGATGTGCTTCTTCACCGCGCTCTCGCTCAGAGCCAACGCCTGCGCCATCTCGGGGCGTGGAAGATCACCGCCCGCATAATAGCCAAAGACGGCCAGCCGCGTCCAATCGGGATGCGCCCGATTGCCCGACAGTCGTTCGCACGCCGCCCCAAATCGATCGACCAAAAGCTGCCCATGCTGCACATGATCGAGCAGAATACCAGTAAGACGCGGTCCAGGCGCGCCATGCAGCACCATGCGAAACGCCTCATCGCCCAGCGCGGCCAGCACCGATTGCGCCCGCTGCCGCACATCAACCGAAGCATCGCTCAGCAAAGGAATCAGCTCGGACGCAGCCACATCCGCAAGGCGCCGCAGGATCATCAGTTCGGCCTGACGCGAGCGCACGCCCAGATGCAACGCGGTCACGCAAACATGCGCCACAATGCGGGGATGCCAGTAGAACGGGAAGAAATCGATGCCGCCATTCTCCGCCCAGCCCAGCGCCTCCTCCAGAACTCGCTGCAATCGCCCGCGTCGCCCCTGTAAATCGAACAAATACGCCTGATAAATCCGCACCCCGAGCAACTCCAACAGATCCGCCGAAGCCTCGAACTCCCGACTCGCAATCGCCAGACGCGTTTCCACATCATCCAGGCGATTCTCCAAAAGATCGAGCACGGCCAGATACATGTTGCGCCCCCGCTCCATCACCTTGTAATGCAAAGAGCCTGCTTGCAGCATCTCGGCCCGCACCCCGGCCGGAGATTCTCCCATCAGCAGATGAATCCAGCCCCGTTGCAAGGCCAGCCAGGGACGATACCCCTCATCCTGCAACGCCTCCACGATGGCCTCCGCCCGGTCATAAGCCGCCAACGCCTCGACATAACGCCCCTGCTGGCGCAATAGCCCCGCCTCAGCCATGCCCAGATACAAAGCCGGTTTGCTATGAGGATGTTTTCGCAAAAGTGCAGCCGCCTCCTCGCGCACAACCAGCAGCCCCGCCTCGGGCCGTCCGGCGTAAAGATAAATATGCGCGCTGACATTCAACAAATACAATCGGATAAGCGGGGAGAGCCTGGCCAGACGATGCAGCCGCAACGCCCGTTCGATCTGCGCCCGGGCCTCGGTGAGACGTCCCATGTAGGTGTTGATGACGCTGAGCAGCCACAGCGCCCGCACCTGCCCCGGCGCATCACCGGTCTGTTCATAAAGATGCAACGCCTGCTGACATAGCCCCATAGCCCTGCGATTCTGGCTGAAATCGGGCAACAGCCAGCTCACAGCCAATAGCAGATCGGCATGAAGCCCCACATCCTTTTCCGCGCGCTCAGCCAGATTGCCAGCCACATCCAACACCAACTGGGCGGCGTCGTGTTTCTCTCGGGCCTGCCACCACCGGGCCTCATCCAGCGCACAATACACAGCCACCCGCCATCGCTCCTGCCGGATGGCCAGGTGCTGCGCTTCCTGGATCAGCGGAAACGCCCGATCAAAATCATTTTCATAGTAGGCCAGATGGGCCTGCAGACGCAACAAAGAGGGCTGCGAGCGAATCTGTTGGGATGAAACCCGCTTCAGCGCCAGGCTGATCTCATCAAATCCTCCCCGATCGATCAACGACTCAGCCCAGGCGTCCACATCATCGAGGTGAATGCGATTATCTGTAGTGGATGCAGTCATAATATGATAGGAGTGGGCGTCATACAAAACCGCTTTTCCTCTATTTTATCACCACTTTTTGTATCCGAAAACTGCCATTTTCGGGCGGATCGATGTAAAATATCGGCATGGCTCATTGCAATTTTTCCGTAAAACGTCATACGCCAAAAACGTCATTTCGTCATGCTTTGACGTTTAACGCTTCACGCTGATTGACTGACAAATCTCGTTGCACCGCCTCACTTGCCGAATGAATTCGGTTCTACGGGCGTTCCGCCGCCCGTCCCCCTGCGGGGACGGTGCTTTCCTCGTCAAAAACGTGGGGCGCAAGCGTCGGCGTAGGCCGACGAGCGGCCAAAGGCCCCTGGCCCTGATTTTAATCGGCGGGTTTAGACGCCAAGATGACTTTTGTCAGTCAACCAACGCTTCACGTTTGACGTGCTTTGCCAGACATCGACAATCTGAACCATTCCTCTTTTTTGAATGCCTTCGCCTCTTCGTGGCAAAAGAGGGCGATTGAGGGCAACTATCCTGGCAGTTCCGCCGATTGCCGCTGATGAGACGTTTTCTGCTTCTTTCCCTACTGCTTGCCCTGGCCCTCCGGGCCGCGCCCGCTCGCGCCCAGGAAGGCCCTGTCGAATACACGGTGCAGCCGGGCGACACATTGCTGCTCATCGCCCAGCGCTTCGATGTGCCTATCTCGTTGCTGGCCCAGGCTAACGACCTCACCGATCCCAACCTCATCCAGGTGGGGCGGACCTTGGTGATTCCCGACGCGGCCCAGGCCCGGAACGCGACCGCGCCTGTGTCCACTGTGTGGGGCGGCGAGCGACTGCGCCTGTTGATGGACGTCTCGCAGGCGGCGCGGGCGCATCTGGAAGCGTTTGGATTAGGTGCTGCCAGCGGGCTGCCGGGGCGAGCCATGCCTTTGCTGATGCGAGATGCGCATCTTCCCCAACCATTCATCCGGCTCGATGCGCCCGATGCCATTGTTCAGGGGGAGACGGGCGTGGTATGGATTACGTCTCTGGCGCCCTTTACGCCCACGGGTGCTTTTCAGGGGCGAAAGCTGGTGTTTATCGGCGATGGCCCGTCGCTGCTGGGCTATCGATTCTTTGCGCTGCTTCCCACAGGAGCTCTGGATAAGCCGGGACTCAAGAAATTGATGGTGCATATCGGGCCCGCGACTACCGAGAAAAATATCGAGATCGAGGCGGGCGTGTATGAAACTCAGCACATCGTCTTGCCTCCCGGCAAGGGCGGTCTGCTGGAGCCGGACAAGCTGAAAGCGGAGCGGGAGCGGCTTTACGCCCTGTGGCGCCAGGTCAGCGGCCCGCCCCGGTGGGCCAGGCCTTTCCGCTTTCCCATCGCCGAGGGTTTCCCCCGCACCTCGCCCTACGGCACGCGCCGTAGCTATAACGGCGGCCCTGTCTCATCCTTCCATGCGGGCAGCGATTGGGGAGCGCCCGAGGGCACGCCAATCCTCGCTCCGGCCCCGGGCGTCATCGTTCTGGCCGAGCCCCTGTTCGTGCGCGGGGGCGCGGTCATCATCGATCATGGCGCGGGGGTGTATTCCAACTTCTGGCACATGTCGCAGATCGACGTGAAGCCGGGCGATGAAGTGCGGACGGGCGATCAACTGGGGCTGGTGGGCACCACCGGGCTATCCACCGGCGCACATCTACACTGGGAGATTCGAGTCAACGCCGTTGCGGTGGATCCAATGCAATGGACGGAGGAGACATTTCCATAGCCTATTTGAAGGGAGGGATGTTTTTCGGGCGCAGACGCCAGTCGGTGATATAATCTCACATCACCCCTTCATCTATCTTCATCCTCCATCTTTATCATTCATCATGCCCAAATTCCAGACCCTCAAAGGATTCAAAGACGTTCTCCCCGAAGAATTCCCCTATTGGCGATTCGTGCTGGGCAAGGCTTATGACCTGGCGGACCGTTACGGCTTTCAGCAGATCGACACGCCTGTACTGGAGGAGACCCGACTCTTCCTGCGCGGCCTGCAGGAAGGCACCGCCATCATCCTCGACAAGGAGCTGTACAGCTTCGAGGATCTGGATGGCGCCAGCATCAGCCTGCGGCCTGAATTCACCGCAGGCATTATGCGCGCTTATGTGCAGCACGGCATGCACACCCGCCCCAAACCAGTGAAGCTTTTCGCCATAGGGCCGCTGTTCCGCCACGAAAAGCCCCAGGCCGGGCGTTTTCGCCAGCACACCCAGTTCAACGCCGAGTTGCTGGGCGAAGAAGACCCGGCGGCTGATCTGGAGATCATGCAACTGGCCTACAACCTGTATCGAGAACTGGGTTTCCAGAATATCAGCTTTCAGATCAACTCCATTGGCTGTCCGGTCTGCCGTCCGACCTACATCGAAACGCTGGTGGAATACTTCGAGACCCACTACGACGAACTGCCCCAGGTGGACAAACGCCGCCTGAGAGTGAATCCGCTGCGGGTGCTGGATACGAAAGAGGCGGCCACCCGGGCTTTGCTGATCGATGCGCCCAAGAGCGTTGATCATCTCTGCCATGATTGCGCCGAGCATTTCGACACGCTGCAGGGCTATCTGCAGGCGCTGGATTTGCCTTATCGGGTGAACTTCCGGCTGGTGCGCGGCTTCGATTATTACGTACGCACTGTATTCGAGGTGTGGGCCGAGGAGCTGGGCGCGCAAAACGCTCTCTGCGGCGGCGGCCGCTACGATGGACTGGTAGAATCGGTGGGCGGCCCGCGCACGCCCGGCGTGGGCGTGGGCATCGGCGTCGAGCGCATCGTGCTCAGCCTGAAGGCCCAGGGCGTCCAGCCGCCCGCGTTGCCCCGACCGGTGGTCATGGCCTTGCATCGCGGGTTTGAGGCCAGGCTGGCCGCGCTGAAACTGACGGACGCACTGCGATCAGCGGGCGTTCCCGCGGTGACCGCGTTCGGCGAGCGCAGTCTCAAATCCCAGCTCAAGAGCGCAAACAAGGCGGGCGTGCGCTACGCGGCCATCATCGCCGAGGATGAACTGGCCCAGGGCGTCGCCACCATGCGAGATATGGAGACAGGCGAGCAAACCAAGGCTCCGCTGGATGAAATTGTCGCCTGGGTGCAGAAAAGACGGGGTGGATAAAGAGCTTCGCCCCGTCCCGGCCCTCCCCCGCCAGTCTCTGCGCTCCTTTGCAGGGGAGGAGGCCGCTGGTTTGCAAAGGCTTTTTCAGACGAAGATGACATCCCCCCGCGATCGGGGGGACTGGGAGCTTCTCTCGCAGACGTAACAACCTCAAAAAAGGGAAGTGATTTCGGTGTGTCCAATTTCGGTTGGGGCAATTATCGCATAGGTCGAGGGATGGATGTTCATAAATTAAATCGGTCATCGTGGCGTTCGCTACATCCGCCCGACGATGAAATCGCCGGGCTACAGAACAGCGCCGGATAAGTCCGGCTAGCCCCGCAGGGGCGCTGTCTCTAGCCGGGAGACTTCATGCCCCGGCGCTGGCGGCGGGCGAGAAGCGCCCCCAGCCTATAACCGGATTATTTTATCAATGTTCATCAGTCGGCGAGCGCAAAAAGGAAACTAATTTTTGGACGCGTACGAAGGTCGTCACCCGAAAACCATTAAGAGCACCAAGACAAAGGGGAATTTATACATTTTTTCTTCGCGTTCTTGGCGCCTTGGCGCCCTTTATGGTTTATTGACCGGGGTGCGTTAGCAGTTACGTTTGGAGAGGAATTTCTCTGTGAACCACCACTATTTTCTCCGTGTTCTTCGTGTCTTAGCGGTGAAATGACCTTTTTACAGCGGAGTCAACTATGCTTTCGGTTGGCGGACGTTCGTTTTGACGACGCCTGACGGACGCTGTTGCAAGAACCTGGCTCGATCTTGACAAACCCGGCATTGAATGCTATAATGCCCATCGTTGAAGCACATTGACATGACCCGGAAATCCGGAGATAAATGGAGCGCCGCCGCTGCCGGTCTTGAACTGGTAGAGGAACTTCCCGACTCCCCACCACCTCTTGGTGGTAAGGTTGCCTCATGAAACAGCAAGTGAGGGCGTCATGCTGGCAACGGCATGATGACTACAACCGCAACAGAGAGTAGTCCCGCCAGCGGCCTGCAAATGCAGGAGCGGGTAAGGGGTGAAAGGGTGGGGTAAGAGCCCACCAGCGGTTGCAGCAATGCAATCGGCTAGGCGAGCGTGCAGCCGGGAGCAAGGCGAGTGGGCCAGGCTCGTTCGGGTTTGGTCTCGTCGCAGTGGCGACGGCGAGGTCGGGTAACGCCCGGCAAGCCAGGAGCCACCACGTCCGCAAGGGTGTGAGACAGATGGCGGCTTCGAACAGAATCGGGAGTACTCCCATTTATCCTCCGGATGAGAATCGTGCCGACGTGCGCCGACGTGGCGGAATTGGCAGACGCGACAGACTTAGGATCTGTTGACCGAAAGGTCGTGGAGGTTCGAGTCCTCTCGTCGGCACCATGATCGCCCGGCGCGGGCCCGTGGCCTAGTGGGAAGGCGCCTCCTTTGCACGGAGGAGATCGTCGGTTCGAATCCGACCGGGTCCACCTCTTCGGGCGCCGCCCAGGCCAACCTCTCATCATCGCTTCATCGTTTTGCGGGCGTAGTTCAGCGGTAGAACGTCTCCTTGCCAAGGAGAAGGTCGTGAGTTCGAATCTCATCGCCCGCTCTGTTTTCGAGGGCTGCCTGTCAGCCCTCTCTTTTTGCCGAGGTAGCTCAGTTGGTAGAGCACGCGACTGAAAATTGCGGTGTCGGCAGTTCAAGTCTGCCCCTCGGCACCTCTTTGCCTTTTTTGGCGGGTCGTCTAATTGGCAGGACGGCGGACTTTGGATCCGCTAGTCGGGGTTCGAGTCCCTGCCCGCCAGCCATTAGACGCCGGGGTGAGCCTGTCTCGCTCCGGCTTCTTTACATCCTGGACGACCTCATACATGGTGGCCATAGCTCAATAGGCAGAGCACCTGGTTGTGGCCCAGGAGGTTACGGGTTCAAGTCCCGTTGGCCACCCCTCTTTATAACGACTCAATGCGCCCGGCGATTCTTGCTGGGCGCATTTTGTTTTGACGCCTCTGCTGCATCACCTGCATATCGATGGGGGAGGGTTTTATGAACGCCGAAGTTCTGGTGCTGAACGCCAGCTATGAGCCCTTGCACGTCGTTTCTACGCGGCGGGCTATTCTGTTGCTGCTCAAAGAGAAAGCCGAGCTGGTGGAAGCCACGGATCAATACATCCGGGCCGCCTCGGCCGCTTTTCCGCGGCCCCTGGTCATTCGATTGCGTCAATACATCAAATTGCCCCGCAATCTCTCCTTGCCCCTGACTCGCCGCCTGGTTTACGCCCGAGATCAATACACCTGCCAGTACTGCGGCGGCCATTTCAGCGCGGCCAACCTCACCCTGGATCACGTCATCCCCAAGAGCCGGGGCGGACGAAAGACCTGGGAGAATATCGTCACTGCCTGCAAACGCTGCAATCAGATCAAAGGCAATCGCACGCCCGAGGAAGCGCACATGCGCCTACGCCGTCCGCCTTATCGTCCCCGCTATGTGGCGCTGGTGTGGCTGAAATCGCCAGAGCGTCGTCCCTCCGCCTGGGAAAAATACATCACCGGGAAATACTGACCAGAATTGGGAATGCAGGTGCGGCGCACTTCACTGCGCATGCGCCGCACCTTTCGCTATCACTCGACGATTTTCAGATGCAGCTCTTCCAACTGGCGTTGGGAAATGGGACTGGGACTGTTCAGTAGGAGATCAGTGGCCGAGGCCGTCTTGGGGAAGGCGATGACCTCGCGAATGCTCTCCTCCCGGGCGAGGATGGCGACCAGGCGATCCAGACCCAGCGCGATGCCGCCATGAGGCGGCGCGCCATAGCTGAACGCCTCGAGCAGATGCCCGAACTGCTCCCGGGCCTCGTCATCCGAGATGCCCAGCGCCCGGAACAACATGCTCTGATGTTCCGCGTCGTGGATGCGGATGCTGCCACCGCCGATCTCCATGCCGTTGCAGACCACGTCGTAGGCGTTGGCCAGCACTGCGCCTGGATCAGTCTCCAGCAGGGGCCATTGCTCCGGCTTGGCGCTGGTGAAGGGGTGATGCACCGCCACCCAGCGCTCCTCCTCCTCGCTCCATTCCAGCAGCGGGAAGTCGACAACCCAGCACAGGGCCAGCGTGTCGGGATCGGCCAGGCCCAGTTCAGCGGCCAGAACAGTGCGTAGATAGCCCAGGCTCTCGGCCACCACCCCGGGCTTATCGGCCACAGCCAGGATGAGATCGCCCTCGTTGGCCCCGGTCAGGCTAATGATGGCGTCCTTTTCCTCTTCGGTGAGGAATTTGGAGATGGAGGAGCGCAGGCCATCCCGCTCCGCCTTCAGCCACACCAGCCCTTTGGCGCCGCGCGTCTTCACCACATCAGTCAGTTCGTCGATCTTCTTGCGGGAGAAGGACGCCGCGCCGGGCGCGCACAGAGCCTTGATCTGGCCGCCCGCGGCCGCTGTGTTGGCGAAGACGCCGAATTTGCTGT